>JAJRXG010000149.1 GCA_024276375.1 Bacteroidota bacterium
ATCAATGTCAATATGCTCAGAAGATGGTACGGGAGGCAACCCGGGCATTCTCAAGATTTCGCCGGTGATCGGGATTAGGAATCCGGCTCCTGCAGCGATCTCAATCTGTCGGACGGTCACCACAAAATTTTTGGGTCTTCCGAACAATTTGGGGTTGTCGGAGAGTGATTTTTGGGTTTTAGCGATGCAGATAGGCAATTCATTCAGTCCTAAACGATCGATTTTGCGCAAATCTTGACGTGCTCGGGCAGTATAGTCTATCGCCACAGCACCATAGATCTCCTTGGCTATGGTTTCGATTTTTTTCTGAACATCCCAACTCCAATCATACAAAGGAGTAAAGGGTTGTCCATTCTTTTCGGCGATATCGGCCACCTTTTGTGCTAGATCCAGTGCACCGTGCCCCCCTTTCTCCCATACTTTGGCGACGGCATAAGGCACGTTGAGACGCTCACAGTGCTCACTAAGCAATGCTATTTCTTCATCCGAATCAGCTGTAAAATGGTTGATCGCAACTATGGGTTTCAATCCAAATTTATACATATTCTCCACGTGCTTTTCGAGATTGGGCAGTCCTCTTCTCAAACCTTCAATATTGGGTTGACCAATCTCCTTTAGCGAAACACCACCATGGTATTTTAAGGCTCTCACGGTGGCCACTAAGACTGCGGCACGAGGAGTCAAGCCACTCGACACGCACTTGATATCCAGAAATTTTTCTGCACCGAGATCAAATCCAAATCCAGCTTCAGTAATCACAAAATCGGACAACGCCAACCCCGTTTTGGTTGCGATCACGCTATTGGTACCTTGTGCAATATTAGCAAACGGCCCTCCGTGAATAATGGCAGGATACCCTCCTGCTGTCTGTACCAGATTGGGGTGAATGGCGTCCTTCAACAAGGCCGTCATAGCTCCGGGCGCATTGAGGTCTCTGGCGTAGATAGGTTTTTTGTCAAAGGTGTAGCCGATAAAAATACGACCTATCCGGGCTTTTAGGTCGCTAAGATTCTCCGCGAGACAAAGTATGGCCATGATCTCCGATGCTGCTGTAATATCAAATCCCGTCTCACGTGGCATGCCTCCTGTCGTACCACCCAATCCGATCACAATATGACGCAATGCCCGGTCATTCATATCCATCACGCGTTTCCACAAGACTGTCCTTGGATCAATACCCAATGATCTTGTTCTACTCTGAATGCTATTGTCAATCAGAGCAGCGAGGAGGTTATTGGCTTTTTCGATAGCCGAAAAATCCCCGGTAAAATGCAAGTTGATATCTTCCATCGGCAAGACTTGAGCATATCCACCCCCCGTTGCACCGCCTTTCATACCAAATACCGGCCCCAAACTGGGTTCTCGAAGCACAACGATGGAGCGTCTTCCGATGAGATTGAGACCATCATTGAGACCAATAGACATGGTTGTCTTACCTTCACCTGCAGGGGTCGGGGAAATCGCAGAAACCAATATGAGTTTTTTATCACTGTAAGACTCCCTCTGAGCATAGTGCAATGGTAGTTTGGCCTTATATTTTCCGTATAATTGGAGATCCGTCTCGTTCAACCCCAATTGTCGTGCAATCTCCACAATGGGTTGTAAAGTGACAGATCGCGCAATATCAATATCATTCATCAAGTATATTTTTACAAAAAACGGTATAGGAATGCCTTCTCATTTTCGAAGCAACAAGTTAACATATTTGTTGCCATAGCAACAAATATTGGATGATAATATCGCAGTACTAAAGTCCTTTAGTCAAAACCCCAAATAGACCTTGCTCATTGAGTGCCAGCACAATAAACTGTCTCTGTTCATTGTCATCACTCCTTCAATATGAGGCCCTATCAGCATATGGCTATAGAACCCATATGCATCTTATTATTGAAAGTCCGAGAAGAATACTATCTTATGCGCATTACTATTCAGAATAAACTCACAACTATCAACTTATGAAAGATCAAACTACACCGCCTAAAGCTTATTGGGTAATATCTACTATTGCAGTATTGTGGAACGTCATGGGTATTCTGCAATTTTTTACAGAATATGGGTTTTGGAAGAATCCCGAAACGAGAAAAGCTTTGGGAGAAATGGCTGAGCCCATGGGGGCTATATACGATATCACACCCGGTTGGCTTTACGTCGTTTTTGCGATAGCTGTGGTGACGGGATTCATCGGGAGTGTGGGATTGCTATTAAAGAAAAAATGGAGTATTCCTGTGCTTTTAGTTTCGCTGGTAGCTGTTGTTATACAGATGGCGTACTTTGTTTTTGTATCGAACAGCGTTGAGTTGTTGGGTATGACTTCTGTCATCATGCCAAGTGTTGTGATCTTGTTTGCCTTGTTTCTCTGGTATTATTCCAAACGAGCCAATGTCTCAGGTTGGTTGTCATAGTAAGCGAATATAAATTTTATTGAATGTTAGTCTCTTGAGAGACAATACAGAGGGTATTTGAATCTCAGGCTATTCTATCGGCTTGCAAAGTCCCGTCTATCCTCAATATGGGTTTAAAGAAGAAATTACAAGAGGGGCGAGAGCGTCGAAGTTGCCAGCAAAACAATTGTTTTTGTGGGCTTCCATCGATTTTGCTCTAAAAACGCTCTATGGGGTATCGGCGGATTCAAGAAGGCAGATGATTGAGGGCATAAAAAAAGCGACTCCGCAGCTAACGAAGTCGCAATATTGAGTTATGAAGCTCTTTTGTAATGTTTTGTTTTGTATTTCTCAATCTGAGGTTTGATTTTGTTCATGGCATTGTCAAAGGCGATATCATGTCCGACTCCGACCCCTTCGGCATATACATCTTTTCCTTTTAATCTTAGATGAATCTTTACTTTTTGTGAAGGATGTTTATCTCCGCGAAAGAACACCTTGGCGGAAGTGATAAATGGATAACTCGAAAAATACTTCTGCAACTGTTGGCTAGCATATTGTTCGTTGTAATTGTTACTTTCTGTACCACTAGCACGATCTATTTTAATATCCATATCTGTATTTAAGAAGATGAAAAAATATAATTCAAAGAACTCACTTCATTGCCTCGGATGGAAATGAAGATCTTAAGGTAAAACTTATTGTAATAGTAACACAAAATAGCTCTCTCAAATTTCGTAAAACAAGTAATTTTTTACTCATATTGTCGATCGTTTGACCACCCGAAACAAAGTATGAATGGTAAAAAAGGGATTTCAGATCATATTGCTTCTAATGGTATTGGGGTTATTGGCCTTTTTTTTTGCCGCTGGAAAGATCATTGACCAGCAATTTAATGTGTTGATAAAGTCCGATCACGGTGTGCCCGACAACTCACTATTGCGATTTCATCAGACGCTTCAGATCGCGGATTGGCATGCGGACAATCTTTTATGGGATCGCAACCCATTGGTGAGGACGGATCATGGACACATTGATATTCCACGACTTATAGAGGGTAATTTTACGTTGCAGGTATTTGATGCGGTCATCAAGACGCCACGCAACATGAACTATATTTCCAATACGGGAGATACGGACAATGTCACACCATTGGCCATTGCCAACAGGTGGCCTATAAAGACGTGGACAAGTCTCTATGAACGCGCCATATATCAGAGTCAAAGACTCTATCGTGCTGCTGAGCGGTCGGAGGGTCGGTTGCGAGTGATCACCTCGCGAGGGGACTTGAAAGCATTGTTGGATTTGAAGGAGGATCCACAAGTGGAGGTAGTAGGCGGTATGTTGTCCATAGAAGGGTTGCATGCATTGGAGGGTCAATTGAGCAATTTGGAAGGTCTATACAATGCAGGTTATCGAATGATGGGGTTGGTACATTTTTTTGATAATGCAGTAGGAGGTTCTTCTGCGGGAGTGGATAAAGGTGGGTTAACACCGTTGGGAAGGCAGGTAGTACAAAAAATGAACGAGCTGGGAATCATCATAGATTTGGCGCATGCTTCCCAACAATTGATAGATGATGTATTGGCTCTATCAACACAACCGTGTGTCGTAAGTCATACGGGTGTTGTAGGTACCTATGAGAGTCCTCGCAATCTCACGGATCGCCATCTAGACAATATTGCTGCTGCAGGAGGAATGATTGGGATAGGTTTTTGGGATGGTGCTGTGGGCAGTCCACTTCCACGAGATATTGTTAAAGCGATGAGGTACGCTGTTGACAGAATCGGAATAGATCATGTATGTCTTGGGTCTGATTGGGATGGAGGTACGAGGACTTATTTTGACGCAGCACATATCTGGGTATTGACAAGGGAGTTGAAGTCCAGTGGTTTTTCTGAAGAAGAAATACGCAAGATCATGGGAGTCAATCAGATCGAATTTCTCCTTCGAGAATTGCCTAAATAAAGTGTCTCAATTGCGATCATTGTAGATCTACGCGCTTCAGAATATTGTGGGGCTTGTGACAAAACCACCAGTTAGCTACTAGCACTTTAGGGTTATCTCCCTTGATAAGTGGCCGATACGAAACAAAAAGCCCATTGCTATAAAGCAATGGGCTCCACTCAAATAAAAGCTTCTCGCTTTAATCCACTCTTAACATCTTTTGATGTGCACGTTGTCCCGCGGCCTGCACTTCATAGAAATACATACCAGCTTCCAACACCTTCTCTGAATCTATTTCAAATTTTTGGATTCCTTTCTCAACTGTTCTTGTTTCACGATAAATAATCCTGCTCTGCAGGTCATAAATAGTAAGGGACACATCGCCCGATTGAGGTATCTCAACACTGATGACGGTACGCTCTGACCATGGATTGGGGATATTTTGAGATACGCTCAATATGCCACCATCTTCGGCTTTTGAAACAGCATTCAATTGAATGCGTTTAATTCCCGAAGGCGTATAAATCTCAGCGTCGAACCATGATTCATCGACGGACAATGCTCCATCGGCACGCTGTTGTAGGACAATACTGAATAGGACATCACCTTTAGAGATAGATATATCACTTTCAGAAGTGATGCTCATTCTCAAGGTACCTTGCTCGTTGTTCCTATAGATCTCATCTCCATTGATTTTCAATCGGCCGGAGAGCACACGGGATATGGGTTGTCCAAAATTTACTGACCATTGGGCCTGAAGGCCACTTATGGTGGTATATTCATCAGACATGATTAGGATGTGTGACTCATTGTCTATCTGTCTTGTCTCATAGACTAAGGAGATCTCATCATACGATCTTCCACCGGCGAGGCCGGCACTATGGCCTATGGCATCTCCTGAGACATCACCAATCTTGATACCTTCAAAGTTAATGGACATTTGATTCTCCAATGTTGGTATGTAATACCGGCGCATCATTTGATCACCATAGATAAAAATATCTTCAAGGTTCTGGCCTTCATAAAAGAAAGTCCAACTTTCATTATTAGAAAATGAGGTGCTCTTGCCCATTATTGCTTTGCGCAATTCGAGCAAATCAAAGATAGTTATCTTGCCATCATTGTTGACATCAGCTGCGATCTTCAATCGAGGTTCGTCAATGGTCGTAATCCCAAGAATATGGCGTTGAATCTTCAATATATCCAGCGTTGTTACACCATTGAGGAGGTCATCATTTTTGCGTGGATCTACGTAGTATGACTGTCCCAATTCAGCTTGATTAAATCCATATTCTCCATCGTTGTCGGTAATATCCATTGTGCCTGTAGTCAACATTCCTTCTTCTTCGGTAAGATACACCTGTACTTTGTCCATGACACCTCCATTGGCAAACAGTACTTGACCGACCACATCGGTAGTGCGGAAAGAATTTACAATACTCAAATCTTGAGAAGTTACGGCTTCATTGCCACATGGGTCGGACACAGTCCATGTGAGGGTATAATCTCCAAGGGGCAATATGCCTTCCGGTAAAATAAACTCTGCACGATCCGCTACGCCAGGAGGGTTTTCGAAGAAAGTTGTACTCGCATCAAATTCACTCAAGGTCTGAGAATACGAACCTCCGGATCCTAAGATGGTAAAACTAATACTTAGATCCAAGATACTTGACGCAACTGCATCTGTAACATTGACATTGATGGCTGCCGGCAATACTACACTCTGTGAAGTCAGCGGACTGATCACAGGAGGCTCGGTATCGTCTACAAATATGTGTTGATAGTAAGTATCCACAGGAACAACTCCATTGCGACACCAGTCAACAAGGTGCCACTCTCTTATTACTTTGGCACAGAACAGAGATGATGAATCAAGTCGGTAAGTACGGTCATAATATCCCACTCCGACAAGTGAACATCCATTGTTGACGCCACGTGCCGGGTCATCTATAGCAATGGATGCAACGGTACGTCCATCAAGTCCCGTAATCGTATCATTGGGTGGAGTGTACGCCCACGTCGCGGGATTGGCATTTTGGTCACCTTGGATAATGATGCGTTGACGACATTGTGTGACGGTACCTGAAGCATCTGTCACTTCTATCAATCTATCTATCGTGCCAGTGCGACATATAGAATCAATATTGACGACCGGTGGGAGTTCAACAATGCTCACACCACAGTTTTCACTAAGTGTACCATTGACCAAGGGCCCTGAAGCTCTCACAAACAATTCAGAAGGCAGTATAATCGAATCGGGGTTCAAATCTCTTTCGATGATTCCAAATATTTCTAGACTGGAGGGATCGTTCTCATCATACGTGTACTCGCAAGTCATGACTATAGTATCAGGGATACAAGTCACTGTGGCCGTAGCACCTCCTTTAACAAATACATTGATCCAGCATTCATTCCAATTGCCGTTGCTGTCCCAAACTCTCAATCCTACCTCCACATCTGTGCCTATGTCCTCACAACAGAACTCCACAAAATCCTGCCATTCGACATCATCGGGGTTGCATAGGCTAGTTCTTCTCCTGATTTTGATACTATCGATACCGCAGGGATCATAACTATCTTGATCTATATCTGTAGCTCTAATGAAAGCTGATCGATCTGTAATAGAAACCGTGTTTTCCTTCAAGCATATCGCCACGGGTATAGATCGATCCTCAACGGTTACTTCTATCGTATCTATAGCTTCATTGCCACAAGCATCTCGAGCGATATATTCGAGATTATGTACACCTATGGGCAACTTCACAATCTGTCCTTCATTGGGATATATCTGACCGAGGAATCTATACTCCAAGGTAGTCCCTATATCATTGCATACGTCATATACTGTCGCAGTAGGAGGCAAGAAAGAGGCAAGGCATTCGAAGTCATCAACAGAATAATTTAGTGTGCCCGGCAATTCGGAGATAATCGGAGGAGTATTGTCAATAAAGGTTATGGTAAAAGGTTCACTCCTTATTTCTGTAACACCACCCTCACATTTCCATTCATACACAATCCATTGTCGCGTGATACGTCTTGTAGCTTTGTCCGCATTGTTACAAGGCATACTGACATCCAGTAGATCTACCAATTCAGCAAACACATTGCAAGAAGCTCGATTGATTTCCAGAAGACTCACACCGTCCCAAGTCGGAACACCTGTAAAATCAATAGGCAATTTTCCATCCGCATCAAATATTGCGGCATCACATGATACAGTAGCATCTCCTGGAAATACAATATCATCTCTAGTGAGATTGGGTTTTTTAATATATCTTAGTTGTCGGCAAGTATCACTCACGTTGCCAAACTGATCTCTCACGGCATAAACGACCGTATCCACAGCTAAAAACATAGAATCCACTCTACACAAATCTGTACGTGTTGTAGCAAGTCGAATAAACTCAGTACTGCCACATGCATCTACTACAATGGGTTCATTCATCGCCACATTTTCGGCGCAAGAGATGGTATCGGAACTACAGATGATTTCCGGTCCGAGCTTGTATTCTATATTGGCATAACTCCAACAAGGAGCTGCATCTGCGCCACATACCGGTGCATCTACAACCACTTTAAGTTTCTTACCCACATCATCGACACCGACATAGGCCGGATATCTATAACTACCATCAAGTTCCTGAATTCTTATACGGATCACACTATCCGGCAGTGTGGAATTGACATTCATCAATCTAGGTGTTAATAAGGTCTCACACTTGGAATTGACGCTGACATTCATATCAATACAAGAGAAGGTTACACCGAAACATACATATCCCGTAGTGCAAGAAGTATAAGCCGGATCTTCGGAAGTCACCCTACCTTTAAAAGTCTTAAATCCTCTATTGAGATCCATCGGAGTCAACAAAGCGCAACCACTACCTGTAAACATAAAAGAGCCGCTACCGGTCAATGAACTTCCACTGGCTGACATTTGCCCAAAGGGAAGTAATTCCGGAACGGCAACATTGACAACCGCGTCGTCAATCAACATGACATTCGTAAGGGTGTCTCCAGTATAATTAGTGACTTTCCATTCATAGCAAATACTGTCTCCGATCGTGGGATTGCTCGGAACAGATACTATATTGAAGTCGATGCCCAATGAGTCATTGTCCTGTGCGGCAAGCAATCCAACAGACAATACCCATAGAGTAATAAAGGTCATAAACCTCATGCCTTCCTTCAAAGTGCCCAAATTAAGAGTACGTTTCATCATCTTTAAACCTTAGTTTGTGCCGGTCTCCCGACGTGTAGCTTTATTTGAATGTGTGTGTGCGTATCCCGATGATGATAATTGCAGATACTTTAGAAAAGGAGTCTTTTCTGAGTAGTGTAGTTTTCATCATTGAGTCCAACATAACAGAAATCAAGTCGTCGAAAACTAAATTTCTGTTGTGTCGAATGCGATACTAATAAGGTCTATTTATCGCAGGTATGTAGAACAAAGATAGCTCTATACTTCATATTACGAAAATAATTAATATATTTTTTATTGAATATGTGGAATTTACCTATATATATATTTTATCATATCTATAAATAACACACTTTGAGGGATTTATTCGGTAGAAAAAGAATGGTTAAAAAACTGAAAAATCTTGGTTAATGCGTTCTAAAGCAGATCAAAGGATACTCTTCATAGCTTAATTTTATACAATAAGCTGTGTAGCAAGCCATTGCACTTTGCTATCCAATGAATCAAAATAAGGATGAGGTCTGGTCATATTACTATCAAGTGCAAGTAAGTCGGCTTACAGTATAATGAAGTCCTCAAAGAGTTGGAGGTCATTGACATGCACCTTTACGGCAAGTGCACCAATGACGAAAGCATGATTTTGTATCTTGATGGAAATTTTGATCAAGAATCGTGACATTTGTACCAAAGATAAAGTCCATGATAAAATGTGTTCCTTGTATTGTATTGACCTTGCAACTCATAATGACGACCGCTGTCTCAACCGCTCAATTGCCGGCAACCAAACTGTACAAAATGGATATGAAAGCCAACGAATACAAAGTGTTGCTTAGCGATTTGGCCTATCTTACGGTATTCAACCCCGATGGTTACAACAACCAACCATATTTTATAGATGATGACCATCTTTTGATGTCTTCTGATTGGGAGAGTGCGGAACAGACGGATATTGTGCATTTGGATTTAGCCTCAAAGGAAGTAATAAGGATAACAGAGACCAGGGATGGTGAATATTCTCCTACAATTCAACCAGATGGCATTCAGTTTTCGGTGATTCGACAAGAAGCAGAGTCTTCTAGCAATCCGAGTCAAGTATTGTGGTCATATCCATTGGATCGCAGTAGTATAGGAAGTGCATTGATTGTTGATCCGGACAACATAGGATATCATTGTTGGATAAATACCCACCAAGTGGCACTATATCTCGTAGGTGACCCCAACGAACTCATCCTATACGACCTCAACACACAAGATCGATATCACATAGCCTATAAGGTAGGGAGGGCATTGAAGACAGATCGTCGAGGAGAGTTGTATTATACCCAACAGGTAGGTTCGAGTGTTCAATTGCGCAAGTTGGATCCTACAACCATGCGATCTAAGATAGTTACTACACCGTTGGAAGGCAATCAAGATTTTGATATTTTGCCCAATGGATTTCTGATCACATCCAGTGGTGCTCGATTGTATATCTACAGGCCATTGATTGATCAAGAATGGCAGGAGCTGATTGATCTTGGGTCTAGTGGCATCCGGAAAATCACCAGAATTGCCTCATCCAAAAATAGAATTGCCTTTGTCGGATCCGAGTAAGACATTATACTTCTATTGGGTATTTCAAATATAGATCAATCTATAGGAGGACAAAAAAATATCTGTCAGCTATAAATAAGATGACATCTAAGGCGTTAAGTGTGCATCATTAAGCATATAGGTTATGATTTGCCGGCAAGGTAAAAAGCGATATCTGAAGTACATATTCTTACAACTATGTCTAACACCATTGATATATATACAAGCACAGGAGATTGAGGGTTCGTGGATTGTGGCCTATGAGATGGGGCATAATCCCATGATAGACTACAACAAGGCCAATACGGCCAGCATCAAACTTAAGCCAATCTTTAAAGCACTCAATTTATGGTCTGTCACTGTGGTGGATTCCGGAGACCGATCAGCGTTAGAATTTTTAAAGAGCGAGCCTAATATCCGGTATATTCATCAAGATTTATTGGCGTACAATCGTGCCGTCCCCAATGATCCTGATTACATATCCCAATGGTCTATGCCGAAAATAGGAATGGAAGAAGCTTGGGACATCACAAGTGGTGGGAAGGCTCCCAACGGTGATGATATTGTTGTTGCCATATTTGATGATGGATATCAGCTTGATCATCCGGATTTAGTTGCCAATATTTGGTTTAACCGCGGGGAGATTCCTGACAATGGTATCGATGATGATGGCAATGGGTATGTTGATGATTTTTACGGATGGAATTCTACCAACGGAGATGACAAGCATCCGACGGAAGCTCACGGAACTTCAGTGGCGGGTATCATAGGAGCTGTGGGCAATAATGGCAATCAAATCGCCGGTATGAATTGGGATGTTAAGCTCATGCTGACGAGTGGTGGGCGTCAATCCGGTGTAGCGATTAGTGACATCGTATTGGCGTACGAGTATATATATGCACAACGCAAGCTTTACAATGACACAAATGGTCAAGAAGGGTCATACGTAGTCGTATCGAGTTATAGTGGTGGAGTTGAGAACAAATTTCCTTCGGATTTTCCTGCGTGGTGTGAGGTTTTTGATTTGTTGGGTGGTGAGGGGATATTGAATGTTGGTGCTGCTCCAAATGCGGATACCAATATTGATATAGAAGGGGATCTTCCCGGTACGTGTATTTCAGAATTTCTGATCATCACGACCAATACCAACCGTACAGACCAAAAAGTCAGAAATGCAGGATATGGCCGTGTCAATGTTGACATTGGAGCTCCTGGGGATGATATTTTTACCACTAGTATCGGTGGTGGCATAGATGAATCTTTTTTTGGGACATCGGCAGCGGCACCTCATATAGCGGGTGGCATCTCGTTGATGTACAGTGTCATCTGTAAGGATGCATTTGATATGTCTCTGTCTGAACCGACAGCGAGTGCACTTCAGATGAAGGATGCCATTTACAACAGTGTCGTTCCGGTCTTGGGGCTTGATAGCATTACCACTACCGGTGGGCGGCTCAATGTATCGGGAGCAATCAATATCATCAAGGCCTCTATAGGAGATTGTTGTGAAATCAATATTGACACACTTATCATAAAGCCGGAGAGTTGTTTTGAATCCGCTGATGGACAACTTTCTGTTGCTACTAGTGGTCGAGATATTAAGGGGGATTTGATTTACTCCTTAGGTTCGGATATACTGATGGAGTCCAACAGATTGGGGACATTTGCGAGGATTCCGGGGGGGACGTATGTTCTGATGATCGAAGACTCGGACAATCCTCTCTGCACCGCGGATACCAGTATCTACATTACTGAGGGAGTGGGTGAATGTCCATTTGGGGACTTTGCCATAACCAATATCGCCCAATCGGTCGATCAGGTGGTTGTTGAGTATTCGATTGATGAGCAAAAGAAGGTACATATTCAAGTGCATAACAATCTAGGGCAATTGATTTATAGTGAACTTGTCACACCGGAGCTTAACGGCATACGACAACAAGTGATCGACACCGGAGACTGGTCCAATGGAATCTATCATGTCAGCATTTTGGCTACAGGGGTTAGGGATGTATCCTCATTCTACAAGTTAGATTGATGGTGGACTGTTGAGCTCAAAAATCTTCATCATTGGAACTGAATTGTATGGATTTTCGCGATTCCTATTGCCTATAAACAATATCTTATGTTTATTTGCATTCCCTTACGGGAAATATGGTGGTTGTAGCTCAGATGGTTAGAGCGCCGGATTGTGGTTCCGGAGGCCGCGGGTTCAAATCCCGTCTTCCACCCATAGCTAAAAAAGACTCTGTCTAAGGCAGGGTCTTTTTTTTTGTGGTGTGACTATGGGTCCCATCAACTGCAAGAACCTTCGGCCTCCAGAGAGGAGGTATGGCTATACATGTTCCACTCCTTAAGGGAAGGTGTATCCCACGAGCGCCGCATCTATCTCGGATTGAGGATCCTACCCCGATAGCTGGAGTTTTGGGTAGTATAAAGCTCACCACATCTTGGCTTCTATCCTCAAATTTTTTCAAAAAAAAAAGCCGTTTGATTGTTACTATTCAGGTAGGCGTCATTTTGGCTAAAAAGCACCCTCCTGAATAGTAACGTTTGATATATCGCTTTAAGAAATTTTTTTTTTTGCCTCCACGAGAATTCCTTTTTTTTTAATCTGCACCATCTTGAAAACACCTGAATGCGTATCTGACTACAATCATTTTAGCACTGTCGTAAATATATTCAAAGGTTGATTTTTGGATTTTGGGTATTCCATCTACTTCAACAGATTGGATATCCTCGATAATGCTTATAGCTCTCATGTGATAGGTTCTAAATTATAAAATGTTGTCATATTTTTCTAATTACGGATTTGGCGGCATGGTATCCACACATGCCATGTACACCTCCTCCAGGAGGTGTTGATGCCGAGCAAATAAAGATATTTTGGTTTGGAGTAGTATAAGGATCCCAACGAACTGCCGGACGTGTAAACAATTGAGAAAAGTCGGAAGCTCCTCCGGTAATACTACCCCCCACGTAATTGGGATTGTAATAAAAATAGTCTGCAGTATTCATAGCATGTCTATGGACAATCACATCCTTAAACCCGGGTGCAAACCTTTCGATCTGATTTTCTATTGTTGTACTCATATCTCTAACCGATCCCAAGGGCACATGACAATACGCCCAACAAGTATGTTTTCCTTTAGGTGTCCGAGTTTTATCAAAAATACTTTGTTGACCCAATAGTACGAAAGGTCTATCTGAATACCTTCCTAACCAAGCCCGTTTTTCACTATACGCGATCTCCTCTATTGAACCTCCGAGGTGTAGTGTAGATGCTTGCCAGCAACGTTTG
>JAJRXG010000150.1 GCA_024276375.1 Bacteroidota bacterium
ATAATCCCGAAGAAAAACTCAAAGATATAACTCAAAATATACCTTTTGAAAATCGCATGACAACAGCAGAAGAGATTGCCAATACCGTAGCATTTTTATTATCTGAAAAATCAAGTCATACTACTGGGCAAATTCTATTTGTTGATGGTGGATATACACATTTAGACAGATCTCTAACTTAATCATGAAGAACTTTATAAAATGAACCCTACTTACAAATCATCCATTGTCCCTAAAGAATTGCTACTCCCATTTATATTGATCACCTCACTATTCGCACTTTGGGGTTTTGCAAATGATATTACTAATCCTATGGTGTCGGCTTTTAAAAAGATACTAGAATTAAACAATACTCAGGCCTCTTGGGTACAAGCAGCTTTCTATGGAGGTTACTTTACTATGGCGTTGCCCGCCGCGTATGTGGTCAAAAAATATACTTATAAAGTCGGTATAATGGTCGGGCTTATTTTATATGCAATAGGTGCTTTGCTATTTTATCCTGCAGCAGCCAATGAAAATTATTATTACTTTCTCATTGCTCTTTATATATTGACATTTGGTTTGGCCTTTTTGGAGACAACCGCCAACCCTTATATCTTATCTATGGGCGATGAGGCAACTGCCACTCAACGTTTAAACCTCGCACAGGCCTTCAACCCTCTTGGAGCGTTGACCGGTTTGTTTGTTGCACAGACCTTTATATTGGGAGCATTACAATCAGACAATATTGATGCAGCAGGAAATAGTATTTATGAATCTCTCCATGGAACAGCCAAAGCTGCCGTTAAAACAGCAGATTTACTTGTTATCAGAAATCCGTATGTAGCATTGGGTTTGTTTGTGATCATAATGTTAGTCATTATTGCAATAGTGAAGATGCCGGAAGAAAAAACGGATCAAGATAGCGTGGATATGTGGAGTTCTATAAATAGGATATTCAAAAAAGAACGATTTATAGGGGGTGTGGTGGCACAATTATTTTATGTCGGTGCACAGATCATGTGCTGGACTTATATATATCAGTATGCCGAAAATCTCGGTATTAGTAACAAAAACGCTGTAAACTATGCATATGTAGCCTTAGGGATCTTTTTAATTGGTAGATTTTTGTTTACGTACTTTTTAAAATATATTAACTCAGGAAAACTGCTAATGATATTGTCACTGTCAGCAATTGTATTTTGTCTGGGTACTATCTTTATAGAAGGAATGGGCGGGTTATACTGTCTGGTACTAATCTCATTTTGTATGTCTTTGATGTTTCCGACCATCTATGGGATAGCATTGACAGGTCTCGGGGATGATGCAAAACCAGCATCTGCCTTTTTGGTCATGGCCATAGTAGGTGGAGCCTTTATGCCAATATTGCAAGGTCTAATTTTAGATATCGGAGGGAATGGTTATGCCGATGTAAGTATTATGGGTGTCCCGGAAGTTAACTTCTCTTTTATTTTACCCTTGTTGTGCTTCGTGGTAGTCGCACTTTATGGGCATAGAACAATGAAAGTATATACTATTGGGTGAACACCAGAATATAATAAAATTGAACGATAACGTCGAACATAGTATTTGAAGAATGATTGCTCCTTGATTTTTGCTAAGAAGCTCATCTCAAATGGCATGGAAGAATATACAATAATTTCACTTGAGAAAACAGCATCCATGTTTTAGTAATCTACAGTCGAAGGAATAGAAAACTCTGTTGTGGAATCACTAAATAGTTATTATAACTCAGAAATATAAGAACTGTGTAAAAACAATAAATACATAAATAATAAATGATATTATGAAAAATACGGAAGAAATAAAATTCAATTATAAATATCCCTCCATTGATGACCTTAGAATAAAAGCAAAAGCAAGAATTCCTAAATTTGCATTTGAGTACCTAGATGGAGGTTGCAATGAGGATGTTAATCTACATAAAAACACATCAGATATAAGAAGGGTAGAATTAAAGCCACAGTATTTGAAACAATATGGCGGTGTCAATATGCAAACGGAGTTATTTGGGCATATCTACAGTGCCCCATTTGGAATTGCGCCCGTAGGCTTACAAGGTCTCATGTGGCCCAATGCAACTGAAATATTGGCAAAAGCAGCCTTATCGTACAATATCCCTTTTATCCTAAGCACCGTCACTACAAGTAGTATTGAACGAATTAGTGAACTTACCGAAGGGAATGCGTGGTTTCAATTTTATCATCCGGCAGATAATAGTGTTAGAGATGATATCCTCAAAAGAGCAGAGGCAGCTCACTGCCCTGTATTGGTGCTTTTATGCGATGTGCCTACCTTTGGATTTCGTCCTAAGGATATTAGAAACGGTTTGGCCATGCCACCCAAAATGACAATAAAAAATATAATTCAAATCCTGAAAAAACCAAAATGGGCATTTGAAACCTTGCAATACGGGCAGCCTAACTTTGAGACTTTGAAACCATATATGCCCAAAAAACTAAATTTAAAAGAACTAGGTAATTTTATGGATCAAACATTTAGTAAGCGCATGAGTGAGGATAAAATAGCACCTATTCGCGATATTTGGAAAGGAAAAATTGTTCTTAAAGGGGTCGCCACAGAGGAGGATACAGAGAAAGCTATACAATTGGGTATAGATGGTATTATCGTTTCCAACCACGGAGGGAGGCAACTAGACGCCGGAGAATCTACTATAAAACCTCTAACTCGAATCGCAAAAAAATATGGTGATCACATAAACGTAATGATGGATAGTGGCATTCGATCTGGTCCAGACATTGCAAGGACATTAGCTAGTGGTGCTGAATTTACTTTTTTGGGACGTTCTTTTATGTACGGAGTAGCGGCCTTGGGAAGAGAAGGGGGTAAACATACGATATCAATTTTAAAGGCACAACTTCAACAGATAATGGAACAAGTCGGATGTGAGAAAGTTAAAGATCTGCCTATGCGAATGATTTAAATTATATATCTCAATATACCTCAGTCAAAGAAATATTTACGAGAAAATTGGATCCCAGCACTAGTACAAGCAAATAGTAAAACTATATAGTGCACATACTGAGTCCACTCCGAAAACTGTCCATTTTCATAAAATGAATTATCTAGGCTGAGATTTGTACTTTTGGAAATTCAGTTAATGCCTGAGTATCATGTCACAAATTGAGAAAAGCACAAAAATCACTTACCTGCCGAGCAACCAGCGAGCCAAAAGAAACATTTTTCATTTTGTGAGTTCTCGGAGCGGGCTCAAAGAGTAACCTTTCTCTTATAAAGGACTACTTAAACATTATTTAATCTTGCGTTGCTTGGCGAACATCATTGATCTAATTTTATTTTTTTCATGTGTTCACGAGGAGTCATACCAAACATTTCTTTGTAGCATTTGGTAAAATACGACCGATTTGTGTACCCTACTTGATACAACACCTCAGTGATATTAAAGCTAGTTTCATTGAACAACTGAGCTGCCTTTTTCAAACGATACTCCCTTATAAATTCATTAGTATTACAACCGCGTATAGATTTCAACTTGCGGTAAAGTTGCATTTTACTCAAAGACATCTCATTACTAAATTCACTTACTCCAAATTGAGAATTTGTCAGATTACTATCTATTATTTTTTCAGCTTTTTCCAAGAAATCCTTATCGGATTTCATAATTCCCTCTAACTTAGAATCAAAATTAATGTTTGCCTTTGAAAATTTTTGTTTTAATAATTTTCGCTGTTTAAGTAGATTTTTTAATCTTGCTTCAAGATGCTCTATAAGAAATGGCTTTGGAATATAAGCATCTGCACCTACCTCAAGACCTTCCATTCTATGGTCAATAGAGGCTTTTACAGTTAAAATAATAAAGGGAATATGATTGGTGATGTAATTGTTCTTAATTATATTACAAAGCTCTATGCCATCCATTTTTGGCATCATGATATCAGATATAATAATATCCGGTACTTCTCTTTTCGCAATTTCAAATCCATCAATCCCATCATACGCTTGAAATATATTGTAATCACTAATGAGTGAGTTTTTAATAAATATTTGTAAGTCTATATTATCTTCTACAATAAGTATAGTAGGCAAATCGGGCCTGATAGGCAGACTATTCACGGACTCCACCATTTGACCAGTCAAAAGATGATTTGGAAGTAGTTGCTCCATGTATCTGCCAGAAACTTCGTTATTGCCAGTTTGATGAATAGGATATTCTACTATATCGATCGGTAACTCAACAATAAAATTACTCCCTATGCCCTCAATGCTATCCACAGAAATCGATCCTTTTAGAAATTTAACAAGGGACTTTGTTAAAGCAAGTCCTATACCGGATTTGGTAGAACTATGACGCTCATTATCCTCGATTTTGTAGAACCGTCTAAAAATAGAGGATAGCTCACTCTTTGCGATACCCTTTCCTGTATCGCTAACTTCAAGTTTTACTGTTCGGTTCTTTAACATTTTTACTCCATTCCTTTCTTTTGGACGTAGAAGTGACAGACTTACTTTAACACTTCCATTCACAGGAGTATTTTTAATCGCATTAGAAATAAGATTGTTGACTATTTTCTCAAATTTTTCAAAATCAAATACCGAATTAATAATGTACTCATTACATTCAAAGGCTAGATTTATCTCTCTGGTTTCAGCCAAATTTTTGAATGAAAAAACCAATTCCTTACAAAAAGAAACTAAGTCACCATTTGAAAGATCCAGCTTCAGTTTTTTGGCTTCAATCTTCCTGAATTCCATAATTTGATTGATTAATCTAAATAAATGTTGAGCATTTCTCTCCATCAATAAAAGGGATGACTTTTTGACATCCAGGCCTTGAGACACATCCCTGATCATATTATGCAGAGGGCCTAAGATCAGGGTCAAGGGAGTTTTAAATTCGTGAGAAATATTAGTGAAAAACTCTAACTTCGCTTTATTAATTTCTTTTATTTTCTCTTGCTCGATTCTTTCAATCTTTAGCTTATTTTGGTACTCCTCATTAAGAACAATATATCTTCGGAATAGCCAGATGGCATATATAAAGGATAAAACATAAAGGCTGTATGCCCACCAAGTTCTCCACCATGGAGGCAAAATACTAATTTCTATAATCCTTGCATTGTCTGTCCAGAGATTGTCATTATTGGAAGCTCTTACCTTAAACACATAATTACCCGATGCCAGATTTACATAAGAAGCATACCTTCTCTTTGCATCGGTAAAATTCCACTTTTCATCCAATCCTTCCAACATGTAAGCATACTTGTTCTGATCCGGAGAAGAATAATGCAAGGCCGAAAATTCAAAGGAAAATGAGCTATGGTCATAATTTAATACCAAGTGATTCGTCTCAGATATAGATTTGGTAAGAATTACTCTATCCAGTACTCGCTCTCCTACAGATACAGATTCGTTAAATACTTTGAAATCAACTATCTCGACCAATGGAACCTCGTCATTGTCCACAAATCTCTCTGGCTTGAATACATTGAACCCATTGATACCCCCAAAATACATAACACCGTTTTTGTCCTTCCAAAAAGCCTGCCTTCTGAAATTTACATCTTGTAGGCCGTCACTAATTTGAAAATTAGTAAATACCTCTGATTCAATATTAAACTTGAAGATTCCATTGTTAGAACTGATCCATAGATTGCCTAACTCATCTTCTAAGATTCCATACAATTCCTCATTGGATAGACCATCTTTTTTACGGTAGGACGTTATTATAGGATTTTCCTTATGCCTTTCATTTGTTGTTATCATATTAAGACCCCCACCAAATGTTGCTATCCAAATATTACCATTCTTATCTTCGCAAAATGAGAACACGCTATTGTTACTAAGACTCGATGTAGTATCCGGATCATTTTGAATCCTAATATACCTATGGGGATTATTGTTCTCATCTCTAATTATTTTTACTATGCCTCCTCCATAAGTACCAATCCAAAGCACATTATCACTATCTTCAAAAATGGTAGCAATGTTATTACTACTCAAGCTGTTAGGATCATTTTCGCTATACTTGAAGTGTCTAACTATAGGTGATTCAGCTCCAAATCTGTTTGGAGTAAATTTTAATAAGCCCCCGTTTTCAAAAGAACCTATCCAAATGTCGCCAACATGATCTTTATAAATTGTAGTAATATTGTCTGTCGGCAACTCTAAAACTGAACTTCTGAATTCTATGGAATTCAAGGAACTCTCCGAAGCTAACAATTTGAGATGCAAAAGTCCGCTATGTGGAGTTCCCATCCAAAAGTTACCAAAATCATCCTCGCAAAAAGCTGATATGTTGTTATATCTTGCACCATTCTTATTTTCAAAATCCTTGAGATGATCAGAATGGGCAAATAATGGTTTCCCCTTATGATAGATTAACTTGTTTAAACCTCCACTAAAAGTTCCTATCCATATATTATTACTAGAATCTCCATAAATGAAATTTATCATTTTGTCGCTAAGCGTAGAAGATCTTCCAGAAGAAGGTTTAAAATGTAAAAAACGCTTCTTGTTAAAATCTACTTTGTTAATAAAACCCCCTTCAGAACAAATCCATAAAAGTCCATTTTTGCTCTCATATATATCATTGATATGATTGCTATTAATACTAAAATCATCAGAATAATCACGTGAATAATTGGTAAAAACATCCGTCTCATGAGAATAGCGGCTTATACCACCAAATTTTGTGCCCACCCAAACTGTACCATTTCTATCAGGACATATTGCCGTCACATAGTCATTCACTAAGCTGTTAACATCATTCCTCTTATGATTATAATTTACAACTGTAAATTGACTACCAGAGGCATTCCAAACAAATCGCTTCAAGCCCGTAGGGGTGCCAACCCAAATATATCCCTTTTGGTCAACTGACATTACCTCAATAGGTTGATCTGTTAAAAACGGAACCTCTTTGGAGTAATTTTTATAATCTATGAATATTGGGTCATTAGTATAATCGACAGGTATAATACTTAATCCATGTGTAGTCCCAATCCACAGATTTCCAAAAAGATCCTGCACAACAGATCTTACACTATTGGATGGTATGCTATTTTTGCCTCCATTAGTGAAGCGCCTATAATCGAACAATAAGTCATCAGTAGGATTCTTTATCAATTGATATAACCCCATGGATGTGGCGATCCAAAGCACATCATTACTGTCTTGGTAAATACAGTTTACTTTATTACTAATAGAAATACTTCTATCATTTTCTTGGTCAATTTTGATCTCTTTGACAAAATTATCCAACTGTCTATTATAACGATAAAGTCCACCATTGGCACCTATCCAAAGATTGCCCCATGAATCCTCATTAATAGCCGTTATCAGATTCGAAGTAAGATTCAAAGTGTTTTTTACAGTATTATTGTATATTCGAAAGGTATAACCATCATACTTATAAATACCATTATAAGTTCCAAACCACATATATCCCCTAGAGTCTTGAAAAATAGAAGTTATAGTATTGTGCTTCAACCCATCCTTAGAAGTGATTTCTTCAAACTTGATCTTGTCACTATCAAGAATTTTTATGAAATCTTGAGCATAGAACAATTGAATTGAAAACAATAAATACAATAACAAAAAATATATGTGCCTCATATGAAACTAAACTTACCCTTATCCTTAGGACAATATATTGAGCATGTTAAGATAATACATCCATGGCAGTTTTACACATTTCAATGCCTCAAAATGACTTCCTTGTCCAATGTATTGGATATCGACCACTTCAGTACCCTGCGTGAGTATAAATCAATGCTAGCAACCAAGTACATGAATCCTTTTGTCATGGATATGTACCTTATGTCCATTGCCCATACGGAATTGGTATTTTATGAGTCAATCACAGTCTTATATCCTCGCTGCAATCTCTTCTCAATACGGCTACCTCGTTGGATCCTTAGACATTCAATGCTCTGAACCTTTATTTGATAACGTTCAAGATACAACGGTACTGGATACATGCTTTACCCAAGGCTTACTATGTGAGGACAATGATATTAACACACTCAATGATGTGGTCAATAGCGACTGCATCTGACGCGGTCAGACCATCGATGAATTATTATGCAAGTACGATAGCTTGTATGTCTATTATATAGACAATAGCCTCAAATACTTTCACAGTCGCAAAATATTACTTTCAGATGGAAAAGTATTGCCGCAGGCGGAGACCATTTTTAAAAGTGGCAACGAGATCACCCTTAAAGAAGGCCTTGAGTGTGTATAACATACTGCACTTTATCAGCTGGCAATCCGTGGTGGAGAGGTGTTGATTTGTTTCGCTCATCAAGGGAAATCCTATTTTATGCAATTTGTTATACACACGGCCTTGAGGTGCTTCCCAATGGCATCCTAGAACTCAATATAGAAAACTGTCCGGACTACACATGTCTCGTATTAAGGCTCACTTGGATCATACAAAGTAATATCTTATCCTCGTTCTACCCATGCTTCTTGTACCAAGCAAGAGAAAGTCGTATCTTATAATATGGATATTGCTCATCCAATGCTTCATATACGGACCTCAGCTCTGTGGGTTTGCCCAAGGCAATCCATTGAGCTTTGATCTTCTGAACATCATCCTTTGAAACGTAGCCATCGATATCTATATCCTCGCCCCGCTCTATCAGAACACCTATATGACCAAAAATCGTATTTAGGTGCAGACCGCGTTCTGAGGCGATATCTTCCGGAGATTTGCCTTCATGAAGCATATTCAGAGTCGTGATATAGGTCTGACCTTTTACTTGCTTTGTGTGATTTTGATTGGCGATATAATCTCTGATGACCTCCAATATATGCTCACCATAATCCTCCTTTTTCTTCTCTCCGATACCATCTATCATGAGTAGATCATCAGCTACGAGTGGTTTCATCACAACGATTTCCTTGAGTGTAGCATCATTGAAGACGGCATAGGCAGGAATACCTCGAGATTTGGCAGTCGTCAATCTCCATTGTCGCAGTTTTTCAAACAGCTCGTCTTGGATCAATTGCGTTTTGGAGACCTTTTTAAGCTTTGTATTTCCCTTGACAAATTTTACCAAACTTACCTTGCGATTGCCTCTCAATACAGCTGTAGAGAGTGGTGTACTGCGCAATACCGAACCATTGACATAATCAATTGCCAACAACCCTTGGTTGAGCATCTGAGTGATATAATTCTTCCAATCCAAATATGGGACATCCCTGCCTGCGCCATAGGTCTTGATGCGGTTGAATCCCGATGCCACAACATCTTGGCGTCCTGAGCCCCGAAGGATATCGATCAAAAGATTGACCCCTACTTGCTCACCTGTTCTCAATACAGCCGAGAGAGCCTTCTGGGCAATGATTGTACCATCAAAAACTTCAGGAGGAAAAAGACAATTGTCACAGTGTCCACACCCCTTCTCTCTATACTCTCCAAAATAATTGAGAATCAAATTAGTACGACAAGACGAGGCCGTGGCACATTCCCACATCCGATCCAATTTTTCAGTCTGTACCCTTTTAAAAGTTTCATTGCCTTCGCTATCATCAATAAAGGATTGCAATCTTACCTTATCTGCCCAACTATAAAATAAGAGGCACTCAGCATCCAGTCCATCCCTGCCCGCACGACCTATCTCTTGATAATAGCCCTCGATATTTTTGGGCATATTAAAATGTATGACAAACCGGACATTGGATTTGTCTATACCCATCCCAAAAGCAATGGTTGCACATACGATTCTAATTTCATCGTTTTGAAATCTTGTCTGAACACGGTTGCGACTTAGGGCATCCATTCCCGCATGATAATATGCGGCATTGTATCCTGCCGCATTGAGTTTTGCAGCCATACCTTCTACTCCCTTGCGACTCAGGCAATATATGATTCCGGAAGCATTCTTATAAGGAAATAAAAACCTCAATATCTGCCCAAATCGATCTTGTCCCGGCGATGCCTTGATCGTTAAATTAGGACGCTCAAAGGATCCCAAAAAAAGCCTGTCATCCATACCCAATTGATTGACAATGTCTTGCTGCGTAGCCTTATCCGCA
Source organism: Bacteroidota bacterium (assembly GCA_024276375.1). Classification (GTDB taxonomy): domain Bacteria; phylum Bacteroidota; class Bacteroidia; order Chitinophagales; family Saprospiraceae; genus JAJRXG01. The sequence continues at coordinate 10,027 of JAJRXG010000150.1, forward strand.
GTAGCTGTCAATGCGATAATAGGTGCGTGGGAAAATTCCCTTTTGAGAATCGATAGCTTGGTGTACTCCGGTCTGAAGTCGTTGCCCCACACGGAGATACAATGTGCCTCATCTATTGCAAATAGACTGATTTTTATATTAGAAACAAAACTAAAAAATCGCTCTTGAAAAAAACTTTCCGGTGCCATGTAAAGCAATTTAAGTGCTCCTGCTTCCATCTGTCTAACGGTGTCTCTTTTCTCCTCTTGCGAAACCCCGGAATGCATACATGCCGCAACCACACCCTGTTCTCGCAATGCCGCTACTTGATCCTCCATCAATGCGATAAGCGGAGAGATGACTACTGTCAAACCTTCCAGACATAGGGCAGGTATCTGAAAACACAATGACTTGCCACCTCCTGTCGGTAGAATCACCAATGCATCCTTTCCGGACAATATATACTCGATGACCTCCTTCTGAAGTGGAAGAAACTCCCTGTATCCAAATGTCGTCTGTAGTATGTTTAAATGTGACTTCATCCTCGGTTGCCAAATATACATCTTAGTTTAGTTATGCATTGCAACACCCCATCAACTCATTATCGATTCTATAAAACATTCCTACCTTGAGGGATATTGTTGTAACTTCATCCTCAGAGGTGATACCTGTTTTGATCGAAATACATACGACTCCTGCATAGTTACAGGTTATTAACTTCGATTATAATTCGAGACCTATGCTTCACATTCCCGGACTGTATATTGCCTCATCAACTGGACGCGGTCGTGGAGTCTTTACGGCAGAACACTTGTCCCCCGGTGATCTTATAGAACTCTGTCCTATTGTCAAAATCACCAAAAAGGATCTAATGCACATAGATCAGACCATTCTCTATGAGTATTACTTCTTATGGGAAGAAGATCCATATACTGCCTGCTTGGCTCTAGGATATGGGAGTCTATACAATCACTCTACCACCCCAAATGCCATAGTGATCATGGATTATGGAGACGATATGATCAAAATTCAATCAATAGAAGAGTTGTCAGTCGATACCGAAATACGAATCGATTATACGGGCGGAACCAAGGATATAGTGGAGCTTTGGTTTTAATGAATGTGTAACACATATTGCACTTTATTAGCTGGCAATGTTGGGTGGGGAGGAGTTGATTTGTTTCATTCATCAAGGAAGACTCTTTATGAGGAGTTTTTAAATATACGAGGACAGAGGTGTACCGGAGCAATATCCTATTTTATGCAATTTGTCCACTTTGGCTCGGATAATTATATCCGGGGGAGTCATGCCTTTTTCTTCTTGGGCTTTAGCCCTTCACAAGTATCCCTATAAATTTATGGCTAAAGCCAATTCATTGCTATCCTTTGATCCTCAGTCTAAAGACTGGGCTAATATGTTCATCTAGTTCTAATACCAAATTAAAGTCTCTTAGTTGATATGCCACAGTTGTGTTATCATGCTTCCCTTTGCATCGCCTGTCTGAAGACTTGGTCCTATCATCATGCTCGACTATATTTTAACTTTCGATGAAGAT
>JAJRXG010000151.1 GCA_024276375.1 Bacteroidota bacterium
GATAGCGAGGGATATTTTAAGACCCAAATAAAAGTGTCCGAGCAGCGACCCACTTACTTGATGCTGACTACGAGTACCAGAGAAGATGACCTGACAGATTCAGAAATATCGTTTCGAGTACCCATCCGGTTATATGGTGAAGGTGCAAGGTATGGCATCATAACGGATATTGATGATACGATTCTCAAGACAGGTGTTGTATCAAAGTATAAGTGGAGAGTGATATACAATACGATGTTTGTTCACGCTTCAAAGCGCCAATCTTTTCCTAACACAGCGGCCTTTTACCACCGTCTTGTTGGGCATAGCGGGATTGACAATCCGATGATATATATTTCCAATAGTCCGTGGAATTTTTATGATTACATTGTCGATTTTATTGATATCCAGGGATTTCCGCAAGGAGCCTTCTTATTGAGAGATATAGATATCATGCGCCGCAAATCAAAGGATATCAGTCAACAGAACAAGTATATGGAGATCAGGTGGGCGATGGACGTATTTGCGGATTTGCAGATGATACTGATTGGGGACGCAGGAGAGGTGGACATAGATATATATATCCGCATAGCTGAGGTATATCCTCAACGTATTAAGGCCATATATATTCGATCAGTGGATGATGCTGATCGGATGTCCTATGTTAAAGGCAAGGTAAGAAAAGCAGTGGGAGTACCAATATTGGTCTTTGAGCACACGCGAGAGATGGAAGAACATGCCGAGGCTTTGGGTATCTTGTAGAAAGATGATGAAGATGTATTAATCTTTCAGAAGAATTTTGGTTGAGATATTGGACAAACGCTTGAAATCAAATACATTTGCACGCGCAATAACAATTGCCTCCTTAGCTCAGCTGGTTAGAGCGGCGGACTGTTAATCCGTAGGTCCAAGGTTCAAGTCCTTGAGGAGGCGCCATAAGAGCAAAGGGTTTCAGAGATGAAACCCTTTTTTTTTGTTTCAGACCAATTGAAATTAACGATGATGCTGCTTGCGAGATAATACATAGACCTACAATGGTGTGCTAAATACATAAGTTGGAAAGTGTGACAGGTAATATATCACTGATCCCAGAGATCTTACAAGCCGTCATACGGGCAAAGTAAGTAAAACATATCTTGTGATGCTCGGCAGTGGTATGTCATCGATTGTCATCAGTGATCCGACGGAAGAGACACAATAGGATGTTGATGTTTAACAATCTCGACTTATGCCTTTAAGCAGATTGATCATTGCAAGATCAAATATCCCTTTTAGGCAGCATTGAAGTTAGTTTACGTCATATGCCGGCATTTGGTTTTCTGTTAATGCTCTTTTTCGTAAAGGTGCATTGAGAGATTGTGTACAATGATAGAATCTCAGGTCGTGTTCCATTTGTCTTGCTGAACTGAAGTTAGAAACACGTTTTAGATATCCGATGACTCTGGTGCCATAATCAATATTGTCAGAACCACATTGGCTACACAATTGGAGTGTTCTTTTATCTATTTTATCGCAATCGTTGCAGATTGTAATTTTTATATTAAAACAAAAATAGTTGCAACCCGCTAGGGCAGTAGCATTGAGAAGGTGCAAGAATCCTTCTTTGCTTGGAGTCTCTTCTAAGTTTAGGTGTAGCGCTGAGCCGCCATCTAAATATTGAATGATTTCCTTTCCGTGCAAGATTATTTTATCCAGAGTGTTGATGGTAGCATCCTCTACGGGGTAGAAGTAAGAATTATAACATTGACGCGGCACAAAGAGGCCATCTTCTTTGTCCCATTTGGCATTCTTGACACCGAGGTTTTCGGCTGGGACAAATTCTGTATTGAACATATACCCATAAGTATCCTTAGCTTCCTTGTTGGCGAGGTAAATGATCTTGAGTTGTCGTGTTATAAAGTCTTTGTAGGTTTGGTTGTTGTCGGCCTTTATACCTAGGTATTCTGCGGCTTCAACCATCCCATTGATTCCAATAGTTAAATACTGCTTATCCAAGGATATGAATCCGGCATTGTAAACAGGAAGCATTCCAGCATCCATGTATTCCTCGATGAGTCTTCGGTAGGCCACTTGGTATTTGTGGATTTTGTATATTTCTTGTTTGAGATTGTTGCCTTTTTGAATTAATCGGTTCATATTGAGGGTTATCACATTGATCGAACCCGTAGATACACCTCCTGCTCCAAGGGAGTAACTAAAAGTATTGTCACTTATTTCATTTCTTAATCTGCAGCAAGAGGATAGGCTATCAGCACTTTCAGATTGGTAGATAAAAAAAGAGTTGCCTTGGCTGAGTTGGCCGGCGCACATATCTGCAAATTCTAAATCCACTGGCTTGCCATTCTTCACCAACATAGCGGCAGTGACAACTGGAAAGGTCAGTACGGCCTTCTCTCGCTCTGCATTGAACCACTTCATAAAGAAGAGCTGTAATTTTTTTAGACTATCCCATTGGGGTTTTTGCATTTCGGGAAAAACAAAGTCACCGAACATACTATTATAGTATGCTTCATCATAAATAGAAATATTCCAGAATACCGATTGGTAACCTCTGGCTGCAGCAGGTTGATTGACAGCATATACAACATGTTGCAGATGATTGGCGATGAGTTCAGTATTGGTGTTGAGGTAGTTGTCGCCATAGTCAATGCGTGCAAAATAATCAAAGTAAAGTAGGAACTCTACAGTAGCAAGAGCACCCGCAAATTGGGAGCTAATGGCAAAAACGAGATTTACAAATTCACCACAATAACTTTCTAAATGGCGGGGAGCTTTACTTTCTCCACCCAGCTTGGTCAACCCATCAAATAGAAATGGGTACATACTGATGGAAGTACAATAGGGTTTTAATGAAGTCTCATCATGAACATAAATCTCATGGGATTCTATTTGCCTTACATATTCTTTTGCTAAGTCATTGCCATACAATTGAGCAATTTTATTTTTAATCAACTGCCTGTTTATTTGTACGTTGATATCTTTATTTAATTCTGCTTCCATGGTTGCTATGTTTTTGGACGAAACATTGGCATTGGCATCCATGGTGGAACCGTCGGCAGCATTGTTTGCATTTATATAGTTCTCTATAAATGCAATTTTCTTTTCTATCTGTTGTTGGGATAATCTTATCATGATGAATGGTCTTTTATAAATAGATGATTGAGTAATGTGTTTGATTGCACTTCGACAAAGCGTTGATTGGTGTTGGGGCTATGAAGCCCTCCCAATTCAGCATCCCATCTTCCGGTTTTAATCCAAGTGAGATATTTAAGTATTTGTGGGTCAATTTTGTCTTCTCCGGAGTATAGACATGTTTGGTATCCTTGCTCTAGTGCGTAGTTTAAAAAATAAATGAGATTTTCTTTATGCCATTCTCCGCCCATGAATAATACACAAGTAGCAAGTCCCTTGTATCTGTCCAATGTTTCTCGATAGATACGGGGTGTCAGGAGATAGCCATTGTTTTCTTTCCACAGATGAGGAGAATGACATCCATGGCATCGTATCGTACAACCACAAACACTAAAGCAAATGCTTATCTCATGGGGTACTTCCTGCAATACAATTTGAATATTATAGTAGTTCATTTTTTAAATAATTATCATGTATCAGTTAACAATAATTCAAAGTTGTTCCAAGTTGGTTGGGTTCTCTTATTAGGATAATTACAGAGTATTCCTTCTCATTTGACTGTTAACCGAAAAGCTATTAGGTCAGTCATAAATTGATACGATCGATTCATCCAATGAAACATTAGAAGATATGCTGACGCAATTCTTGAATTTGTTGCATGACTTCATTCTATTGAATGTATCACCGTAGTCTTTTGATCGTAAGAATGTATGCCAAATGTAAAACAGTTATTCATTAATTATAGCAAAACCCATTATAAAAAATCGTTATATGTTTTATAACATGGAATACAATATTCTATATTATTTTGGAAGTGGAGATAATTATTATGTGTGGTGGCGAGAAAGTGTCTAAATAAAGTCAACGTGGTGTGATGACTGGTTAAAACCGATGTTCAATTCAGAAATCAGGAGATTTTAGTAGTTTGCGAATGGGCTGTAAAGCCGCCATAAGGGGTACTGTTGCAAAGCTTCGACGGTAGAGATCTATCATATTCTTATATATATCTTCCGTTTGTGCAACCAGTAACAGATATACCACAGAACTCCGAGTACAACAAGACTCAACATCATCTGTGCGCCTAATGCGCCCATCCATTGAAAGATAAAATTGGAAAAGGGCAGTAGGATCTTGCGTATGAGCTCGGCTCCACCCACATGGGCGAAAAGATATATGAATAGTGGATTCATCCCTATAATGGCAAAAATCCAAACGTATTTGCGAAAGCGTTTCATATCTATAAGCCAATAACTCATCGCCAACGCCCACAGCGACCAACCTCCACTTACGATCACAAAGGAAGTAGTTGAGATTCGTTTTATAATGGGTGTATAAAAACTAAGTCCGTAACCTATCACAAGAGCGATCGTACTGGATACCAAGAGGAGTTTTAGTTTGTCACCTTGAGCTTTGTCCGACAGCAACCATTGACCAGCTACAACACCCCATATGGTATGAGCAGTAGTTGGAATAGCATTGAACATTGCCCAGTGACCGCCATCTTCAGAGCCGGAAATCAAGATATTCAACCAAGCACCAAAATTTTTACCCGGTATCCAAGCTTGGTCAAAGCCCGGTATCCAAAAATTGCGGTAAAGTATCTCGGTGAGCAAGAGCAGAAAAAGGGAGCAAATGATCTGAATCCTGGCAGATTTTCGCATGATTAAAAATGCTAATATGTAAGTAACGGAAAGTTGGGCAAGCACATTCTGGAATCTAAATACGATCTTTCCAGGATCTATGCAGTACAAAGCCCACCCCAATAGCAACAAAAGAAAGGCACGTCGAAAAGCATGGTTGCGAATGTCTTGATAGCGATCTCCTCTCGCCTTGCGCTTAGCAAATGAAAAAGGCATGGCTACACCAACGATAAACATAAAAAAGGGTTGTATCAAATCCCAAAAGTGTAGCCCTTCCCACTTTACATGATGAAATTGAGACCCCAAGGCATACAACCACGTTCCTTCAAGTTGAGGAGATGTAAGATGCTCAAATAGGAGAGAAAACTCTGCAATGAGCAAGAACATCGTCAGTCCTCTGTAGAAGTCCAACGAGAGAAGCCTTGAGTCGTGTTGTTGTGTAGTTGAATACATATCTATGATGCATGTAGATAATGGTAACTATTCAGCAACCACAAGTTTTTGCCAGAAAATGCCCTTTTTGCACCTGTCGAAGCCAGATTTTTCTTACGTAGCGATGCTACGCTGCAAAAAATATGGCTTCGACAGGAACAAAAATGCCTATTTACTGTCTAAAA
>JAJRXG010000152.1 GCA_024276375.1 Bacteroidota bacterium
TCCGGAGCAAAGTCACTTTGACTGCTGAGAGCGCTAGTGAGGATGAACAATATAACAGAAATTGAAGCGGATTTCATCTCGTACTTTTTTATGCTCACAAGATATAATTATGTCTTCGTTATCTAGAGCAAGTGCAGATTAGGATTGTTAATGAAAGCCAAACTGATCGGGAGGTACTCGATTGGGTTGAAGAAAAATGGGCCATAAAACTATTTGTTTTGTCATGCCGTAAACACTGTCAATCTTGTCTGGCATTTTTATTTTTTTTAATCACTGCACAACAGAAGATGTACACTCGCGTCTATGGTTTATATTTGTACACAATACATTGTGACGAAATAAAGAGATGAACAAGATCGTAAAGAACGCCCAAGAGGCAATACGAGGTATCAATGACGGAATGACATTGATGGTCGGTGGATTCGGGCTTTGTGGTATTCCTGAAAATTGCATTTCTGCTCTCGTAAAGCTGGGAGCAAGAAATCTGACCTGTATTTCTAATAATGCCGGTGTTGATGATTTTGGTTTGGGATTATTGCTCCAAAACAAACAGATAAAGAAAATGATTTCCTCTTATGTCGGTGAAAACGAGGAGTTTGAACGCCAGATGTTGTCGGGTGAACTGGAAGTGGACTTGATTCCTCAGGGATCATTGGCAGAAAGATGTCGCGCAGGAGGAGCTGGAATTCCGGCATTTTTTACTCCTGCCGGATATGGTACCGAGGTCGCTGATGGAAAGGAAGTACGTGTCTTTAATGGCAAACCCCACATATTGGAATCCGCACTCACTGCCGATTTTGCACTTGTCAAGGCTTGGAAGGGAGATCAAAATGGCAATTTGATTTTTAAAGGAACGGCTCGAAACTTTAATCCGGTGATGGCTATGGCAGGAAAAATCACCATTGCCGAAGTGGAACATCTCGTAGAGCCCGGTCAACTTGATCCCAATTTTATTCATATTCCAGGCATTTTTGTTCAACGAATCTTTGAAGGTGTACATTATGAAAAAAGAATCGAACAACGGACTGTTCGGCAACGAATCTAAAAGTAAAGTTTGTACAGATGTTAGATAGAAATGGTATCGCCCGGCGTATTGCCCAAGAATTGAGGAATGGATGGTATGTCAACTTGGGCATCGGCATTCCTACACTCGTGGCCAACTACATACCCGAGGGCATCAGCGTTGAGTTTCAATCCGAAAATGGACTGTTGGGAATGGGGCCGTTTCCCTATGAAGGTGAAGAAGATGCCGATCTTATTAACGCCGGCAAACAGACAGTTACTATGTTACCGGGAGGTAGCATCTTCGATTCGTCTATGAGTTTTGCTATGATACGGGGACAGCATATCCAATTGACTGTGTTGGGAGCGATGGAGGTAGCAGACAACGGAGATATTGCCAATTGGAAAATTCCAGGAAAAATGGTCAAAGGGATGGGAGGAGCCATGGATCTTGTCGCTTCGGCAGATCGTATCATCGTTGCAATGTCCCATACCAACAGAAAAGGTCACTCCAAGTTATTGCCAGCATGCTCGTTGCCTTTGACAGGTGTAAAATGTGTAAAGAGAGTCGTTACCAATCTCGCAGTACTCGATGTCACCCCAAATGATGGGTTTATGTTGGTAGAAAGAGCACCCGGTGTGTCCATAAGAGAAATTCAAGACGCAACGGCCGGAAGATTGATTGTAAATGGAGATATCCCTGAAATGAAGATGTAAGAAAACCTATCTTAATACTACACTGGCTAAAGGGGGTGTCAGATCAATGATAGAACGTCTGGGATCTTCAGAATTGTATCTCACCTTAACGGATGTTACAGTTCTCTGCTGCCATTGTTCTATTAAATCAGAGATACCGCTATCGTTTGTTATTCTAAGTACTTCTGTTTTTGTGAAATCCGTATCTCCAACTTTGAAAGAATACGCTACTATGTATCCTTGGTAATCCAGAATGGATCCCTTCATGAGTTTGCTTTTTTGTGCGTCGTCGATGACACTGAGCACTGTGGCCATGACTTCCGAATCCAAAACGGCAACCTCTGAACGGTCTTCAAATACTCCTGCCTTGCTCAACAGTCCATATACCAAAAGAGAGATACTTATGATCCCTAGTGCCAGTTGAATAGTTTTTGAGGTACTCATATCGTTTTTATTCGTTCTTTAGGGTAAATACTAGTACAAATATATTAATAAATTTTATAATGTGTTAATCTTTGGCCTTTAAGTGTGTATAACAAATTGCATAAAATAGGATTCCCCTTGATGAGCGAA
>JAJRXG010000153.1 GCA_024276375.1 Bacteroidota bacterium
AACTAGCCTTATCAGATCGAATGAGCAATTCATCTTAAATATTGAATATCCAATGTTAAAGGGCCAATCCGGTCTTAAGGATATTTATAAGGATAAGAATAACAACTTATGGAGTATCACAGGAGACGGCGCACAGGTCACAGTAATAAAAAAGAACAAGTTTGAGAAGTATCTGGATGTCCAACATGGAACAAGAAAAAGTACAAGAGGTCTTATCAAAACCAAAGAAGGCCATCTACTCGTAAATAGCTATAGTGGTACATTCTTGATCACAAAAGATACAACCATAAGGATGGCCACAAGAGATAGTATATTCAAGAAAGGCTATTGGTATGGAATGGGTTTGTGGGAAGATAAAGATGGTTCAATGTGGTCGGGAATTCACGGAAGTTATCTTTTACATTTAGATTCTTCAGATTATAAAGTCAATATTGTCCAATTTGATCCATCCTTAAAAATTCAACGACCTTTGGATACCCATGTAATATACAGGGACAATAACTCTCACACACTCTGGGTCGGAACACAGAAGGGGCTCTATTATTTAAATGAGAAAAATGGATATTTAGAATTGTACAGAATAGTCAATGGATATAATCGCATTTACAATGCTGATATTTATCATATACATGAAAGCAAAGAATGCCTCTGGATAGCTACAAGCGATGGTATATTTAACTTATCGCCCGGTCAAGGTCTACTAGGTCATTTTACTTTTAGCGAAACTGGAGATAGAAGCAAGGAGATTAGACATATCTATGAAGATGATGATGGCTGGTTATGGCTATCAACTAAAGGGGAAGGTCTGATACATTGGAATCCAAAAGACATGACAATGGAACAATGGACTACTGCTGATGGGCTTTCTAACAATACGATCCACGCTGTGTATGCTGACTCTAGTAACAATCTCTGGATTCCAACAAATCACGGACTTAACAAAATGAATAGGGATAGTAGGCAAATACAGATATACTTAGAAGAAGATGGATTGACCAACAATGAATTTAATTGGTTGTCTCACTACCAAGATGAACATGGAGTCTTATATTTTGGTGGTATAAATGGGATTATAGCATTTGACCCCAATGAAAAAGAACAACAAAACGCCTTTCCGGAGATTGTAATATTAAAAATAGATGTTCTAAATAAAAGTTCAGGAAAATTTATACCAAAAATCGCCACTTATCAAAGAGGAGAGCAGATTAAACTCACCGCAAATGACATCTATTTTAATATCTCTTACACCCTTGACAATCTATCTAATCCTGACAATAATAGATATGCGTATAAAATAGATGGTTTAGAAAAGGAGTGGAATTATACTCAAGACAATACATTGAAATTTGGAAGATTGCCTTATGGAAAATACTCCATTAGAATAATAGGTCAAAGTAGCAATGGAGAATGGACTACAAGAGAAGCCAACATCGCTCTGCATTTTGTAAAGCCATTTTATCTTACCCTTCCGTTTATACTCCTACTGATACTTGGCTTGGTTAGTTTGGGTGTCATTATACTCAAAAGAAGAACGGCAATCTTAGAACAAAGGAATATCGAATTAACCTCACAGGTTGAACTAAGAACTAAGGAATTAGAAGAATTAAGTCGTTTTAAAGACAAACTTCTTGGTATCCTTTCCCATGATCTTAAGGGGCCAATATCTTCTTTCAGGAATCTGGGTGCCAAAGTCAAATATTTAATGAAAAATAAAGAATGGGATACTCTCTATAAAATGGCCGATCAAATCGAAAGTAGGACTACAAACTTAGATAATTTACTAAGCAATCTACTCCCCTGGGCACTGGCTCAAATTAGAAATCCAAAATTAAATAAATCTGATTTTCAACTTTCCGGCATCATCAATCAATCCATCGATGAAGTAAATGAAAATGCCCGTCAAAAGAAAATAACTATTATCAATGCAATAAATTCCGATGTTTACATCAATGCAGATAGGCAATCAGTTTTAATTATAATTAGAAACATTCTGTCTAATGCTATTAAGTTTACACCACTGAATGGGATCGTCAACATATCATCTTCTTATGATAAAGGTAAAGTTGTAATTATAATGGAAGACAGAGGAGTTGGAATAGATACAGAGGCATTAGAGAGGATCTACTCGGATTTTCAAAGCTCCATTGGTACTGCCGGTGAAAAAGGTCATGGATTGGGACTGAAGCTTTCTCGAGATCTTGCCATTTCGAATGGTGGTAACCTACTCATTGAAAGTAAGAAAGGATCAGGCACTAAAGCGATGCTAGTTCTTGATAAGGGCAATGCTCCAGAGGAGATGTAGAGTCGTTGTAGAAGCAAGTTGGATTTAATTATAGCAAGCTCATCCGGCAAGATATGCCATTGGTGTCATATTTCGGACTTTACCTTATATCCTTAACCGGCATTAACATTAATACGATCACCCACTCCGAACAACTACGACGCTCGGCGCTTGTTGATCTCATCGCGGATCTTGGCAGCGCGTTCATAGTCTTCTTTGGCGATGACTTCATCCAAGAGGGTCTTTAATGCGGATTCCGACATAGATGCAAAATCTGAATCTTGCACCTTAGCTGTAGGTTTACCCCTTGTTGTTTTTGGGGGTACAATATCGTCTTCAATCTCTACACCAGCAGATTCGAGAATAAACTCATAGGTATATATCGGGCAATCAAATCTTACCGCCATTGCTATAGCATCGGACGTACGGCTATCAACTTCGTATTCTTCACCATCCCTGACACAGACTAACTTCGCATAAAACACACCATCCAATAAGTTGTTAATTACCACTTCCTTAAGGTCTATCTGAAAGACCTCCAATGTGTTTTTAAACAAGTCATGAGTCAATGGTCGGTTGGGAGCCATCTGTTCCATTGTTACGGCAATGGCCTGAGCCTCAAATCCACCAATCACAACGGGCAACCGTCGTTTGCCATTGATTTCTCCCAATACGACAGCATAGTTATGTGACTGGGTCACACTATGAGACAAAGCGACTATATCTAATTCTATTTTTACCATATATTACTTCAAAAAACGATGTCTTCTAAGAACTATTTCATTGTTCGTCGAATACAATCTTAGCAACAAACTCCACCAAGATAGGTTCAGTTGTTACGAACCCTCTATGGAGTCATTAATTTACAACAAAAATGAATAAAATCCTCCGATCTAAACAGTTGCCTTACACAAAGCGATCATATTGACTATTATTTTATAACAGACCGGCAAAAATTCTACCCATAGATGCCAACCGACATGCAGTATCACAGCGCTTTGAACTTCTTAAATGCAGCCGTAAGGCGAGGGACTACATCAAACAAATCTGCACACACTCCATAATCCGCAGCCTTGAAAAAAGGTGCCTCGGGGTCTTTGTTAATAACGACTATACACTTCGAACTATTGACTCCGGCCAAATGCTGAATCGCGCCGGATATGCCGATAGCGATATATAGATTGGGTCTAATGGCTACTCCTGTCTGCCCTACATGTTCGTGATGTGGTCTCCATCCGGAGTCGGCCACCGGTCTTGAACATGCTGTTGTGGCTCCAATCACATCGGCCAACTCTTCGATAATACCCCAATTCTCAGGCCCTTTCATTCCACGTCCTGCAGACACCACGAGTTCTGCCTCAGGAAGCGGAACGACACCATCTACGGTTTTCGTTTCTTTGATAATCACCCGAGGCGTTGGCACTTGCAAGGACACCTCTTCGACAGGACATGCCGCACCAACTTCTTGAGGCGCCATGGCATTGCCCATCAGACTCAATACCCGGCGATCACCTTTAATGAGGTACTTGGCAAATGCCTTGCCGGAGAACACCGGCCTGCCAACTGTGATACCTTGATCGGATTTTTGTGGAACGGTATTGACCTGTGATGCGATTCCGGTATCCAGACGAACTGACAATCGTCCCGCAATCGCCTTGCCGGTCGAACTGTGATTGACGACAACAGTATGAATCGATTCGCGCTCTACAACTTGGGCGATCATATCCGTGTATGTCGCACTATCCATCCCTCCTCGATCTTCAGGAACATGAATCACTTTGGATGCACCATACTTGCCGAGTTGGGATACCTCATCGGCAGATCCAATGACAAGAGCAATGCATGAACCCCCCAATTCCTGAGCCGCCTTAAATCCATAATGCACCACCTCAAATGCGGCTTTCTTAAGTTTTCCTTTAGGGCTTTCAGCCAATACTAAAACAGACATATTTATTTCTTTTTCTTTTTTTTCAAATAACTAATACACCATCCTTTGATATCAAACCACTTTTGCCTCTTCGTGCAACAACCGAACTAGTTCATCCATATTCTCCGGATCGATCATCTTAACTCCTTCCTTAACTGGTGGTAGCGAATAAGACACAATATCCATCTTAGATTCTACTACAACGGGATCAATCACATTGAGTGGCTTGCGCTTGGCCATCATGATACCTCTCATATTGGGTATCCGTTGTTCTGCCAATCCCTTGGCGGCAGATAGAACAAAAGATCCACTGACCTCTACCACTTCGACACCGCCTTCAATGTCTCGAGCTATAGTCGCTGTTGTCCCATCGTGATCTAAATGCGAAGCATAGGATATAAATGGCAGATCGAGATGTTCAGCGATCATAGCCCCTACTTCCGAACTGTTGAAATCTATTGTTTCCTTGCCGGAAAATATGATATCAAAATCATTTTCTCTAGCATAGGCGGCAATATTGGCTGCGACTACATCAGAACCGATAGCTTCGGTATTGACACGGACAGCATCATCCGCTCCGATCGCCAAGGCCTTGCGTATGACTACGTCGTTAGAGGGGCCTCCAACATTGATCACCGTTACACTCCCTCCAAGCTGTTCTTTAATCTCAAGAGCACGTACTAGAGCATACCATTCGTCGTAGGGGTTGAGTATAAATTGTACCCCATTTTCATCAAATTGGGTGTTGTCTTCCTTAAAAGCAATTTTGGCCGTTGTATCAGGCGTTTTGCTTATACATACTAGAAGTTTCATATGTTTAATTTTTTGTTATATTTCAATGTTCCCATATCATCCCGATATTCTCTCAAGCAATCTTGCTCTTTGGGGGTTTCATGATTCTCTTCATTAAGTGAGTCGTATATGATGATTTTAATTATTTTTCGGATTATTGAAACGATCGATACTTACATTGCCATTGATAACAATCGAGTAATACGGTATCTATAGTCCTTTATTTTTTGTTCTGCAATATATTGAATAGGATCACCATAGTTTTAAATCTATTGATGAAAATTGTTGTGCAAAAATAAACTAAACATTAGACAAACCAACATATGGAAAATTGGCGCTTAGGAGAACTAAAAAAACTATTGGAGGAAAATGACAAAGATGAGTTTGTAAGATATGCCATCGCCCAAGAATACCTCAAAGCCGATGAATACCAAAAAGCCATTGAGGCATTTGAAATATTAAAAGACATGAATCCTAACTATATCGGATTATACTATCATCTGGGTGGTGCTCAAGCCGAGATTGAAGACTTCAGTGGTGCTCTAAATACCTACAATACAGGCATCTACATCGCTCAATCCCTCAATGATCAACATGCTCTCGCCGAATTGATGAATGCCAAAACCAATCTCGAATTGGAGCTTTAATCACTTGCCACCTCACTTGCCCGACCCGATACCCTGTCCCAAGTAGAGAAAAGAATATAGGCACCTAGAAAGGTGATCCCACTGAGCAGTAAAGCTCTGGTCGTCTGTCCATATATCCAGGCTCCGGTAGCAAACAATGCTGCATATACCGTAAAAGTACCGATCAACATACACAAAATCCCCCAAGGAAGTCCTCCTTCACCTCGTTCGAGCTCAATACCTTCAGCTGCAGCTTTATCGATCACCGCGTTCCATCCATTGCCACCCGGTCGGATTATCTTATAAAATGACCTCAATACATCATCATCTGTAGTAGGCGTCATAAAAGTCGCCAACACCCATATGATGGTTGTCAACAAGGCGCCATAAACAATGGTCATATAACTCTCCAATCCATGAGAATAAAAAGTAAAAAACCCTGCTATTACTAAAGATGCAATCATCGCAACGATCTCTGTCCACGCATTGATTCTCCACCAAAACCATCTAAGAATGTATATGAGTCCGGTACCGGCACCCAATAGCAAGAGCAAATTGAATGCTTGAGTGGCATCGGTGAGCATCAATCCAAGACTCAATCCCAATACAGCGGACAGCACCGTAAACATCTGACCGGCTCTAACCAACTGTTTTTGAGACGCTTCAGGGTTCATAAATCGCTGATATACGTCATTCACTAGATACGATGCCCCCAGATTGAGTTGTGTGGACATCGTGCTCATAAATGCAGCAATGAGCGAAGCCGCAACAAGGCCAAGCAATCCCGATGGCAAAAGTGTCAACATCGCGGGATATGCAACGTCATGCCCCAACTTTCCCTCCGATAGTCCCGGAAAGGCACTACTCAAATCCTCTAATCCGGGAAATAGAATAATTGACGAAAGGGCGATGAGTATCCAAGGCCAAGGTCTCAAGGCATAGTGTGCTACATTAAACAATAGCGTAGCACCAACGGCATTTTTTTCATCCTTTGCACTAAACATCCTCTGTGCGATATAGCCCCCGCCTCCAGGTTCTGCACCAGGATAATATGATGCCCACCACTGCACTGCCAAGGGAACAACTAATATCGGAACCCAAACAGAAGGATCGCTAAAATCAGGTAAGATCGAAGCCTTCTCCATTACTTTAGGATGAGATAGCAATCCAGATATACCACCTATTTTGGGCAGTTTTAAAATATAAATACACGCCCATATCGATCCGATCATGGCGATCACAAATTGAACAAAGTCCGTAAGAATAACAGCCTTCAATCCACCAAAAGTACTATAGAGTAGGGTAATAGATCCTGCAATCAACAGCGTGAGCCATCCAGGCATCCCCAATACGATTTCTCCAAATTTTACCGCTGCCAATGACACGGCACCCGTCACTAAGACATTGAATATCAAGCCCAAATACAGAGCACGAAAGCCCCGAAGAAATGCCGCAGCTTTACCACTATATCGCAATTCATAAAATTCGACATCCGTCACAACCATTGATCTTCGCCACAGCTTGGCATATACAAACACCGTCAGCATCCCCGTTATTAAAAATGCCCACCAACTCCAATTGCCAGACACCCCTTTATCGCGAATTAAGCCAGTTACCAAATTGGGCGTATCTGCCGAAAATGTAGTTGCAACCATCGAAATACCCAATAACCACCAAGGCATATTTCTCCCCGAAAGGAAAAAATCTGATACATTTGAAGTAGCCTTGCGCGATACCGCAATACCCACAAATAAGACAACTAAGAAATAGAGAACAACAATGACCCAGTCTAGAGTAGTAAGTGTCATGATACCGAATTTAGATTTGAATGTAATTTATCATTTTATAACATTATTGCAGCAAAGTCACCTATGAATCTCCGCGCCTTTTTGATCCCGGGCTTAGGCCTCAATCCACAAGTGCTCAAAAAAATAGAGCTCAACGGCTTTGAGTTGCATTATATGAGATGGATCAATCCCCAGAAGGATGAATCCCTAAATAATTATGCACTCCGCATCAGTCAGCTCTACAACATTCCACAAGATGAAGACATATTGATCCTCGGGCACTCATTTGGTGGATTGTTGGCACAGCATCTTGGTATAATGTTTCCACGAGCCAGAATTGTATTGATATCAACGGTGAAGAATGCTTCAGAACTTCCCTGGAAAATACGATTCCTCCGGCATGGATATGCCTACCATCTCATGTCCAAACGCATGATCCTAAGTACATTGTCACTATGGAGCTCTTACCATGGCTACGATGAACCCGAGCTCAAGCAAGCGCTCATCTCTGAAGTCCAATCATTGGACAATGAATATTTTATCTGGGCCTACCAACAACTCATCTACTGGCGAGGCACTCAATTCTCCAATACTTTTTTGCATATTCACGGTGATCGCGATCGAACTTTTCCGATCGACAATATATTCCGTTGCAAAGTAATCCCCAATGGCGATCATCTGATGGTTTATAAAAAAGCCAATATGATCAATCAACTCATATCTACATTTTTAGCGACCTGGGATCCTCCTGCATATTAAAACTCCCAACGCCTAAAGGCTTCCATAGCTTCGTATTCAGCAAGACCCAAAGCTCGATATGCCTCGGCAGTATCTCTGTTGCGATCCTCAGCACGCACCCAAAACTCTCGATCATCCTCTCCGGGAAATGGTGGTCTGTCTTTCTGTGATTGGTGCATGAAGATGGCACGTCGTTTTTTCAATAATTCTGACGGGCTTATCGGCACCGCCATTTGGATTTCTTCTACACCCCATTCATGCCAAGCTCCTCTATAAAGCCACAACCAGCATTCCTTAATCCAAGATTCTCTTTTAAGTGCTGCAAATGCTCCAAAAATAGCGTCTAAACACACCCGATGAGTCCCATGGGGATCAGCTAAATCTCCGGCAGCAAAAACTTGATGTGGCTTGATCTCTTCCATAAGTGCCTTGATAATATTGATGTCCTTTGATGTCACGGGATTCTTTCTTGTCTTTCCGGTTTCATAAAAAGGCAAGTCTAAAAAATGAATGTGATCATCTTTTAAACCGCAATATCTGGCACCCGCTCTCGCCTCACCCCTACGGATTAAAGCTTTTATCTGTAGAACATCCTTGTTATCCATTTCCCCGGGAGCCTTTTTCTTCATGGCCTTCAACATTTTCTTTTGGAGTTTATCCATCTCCTCAGACCTTAGTCCCATAGCTTCCGAAAACTCAGCAAAAAACTCAATATGCCGCTCTGCATCGTGATCGTGAACCGCGATATTGCCGGAGGTCTGATAGGCAACATGTACATCATGACCCTGATCTACCAATCTGATAAAAGTACCACCCATCGAAATCACATCGTCATCAGGATGAGGACTAAAGATAATAACCCGCTTTTTGGCCGGCTTGGCGCGTTCAGGTCTCGTTGTGTCATCTGCATGGGGTTTGCCACCGGGCCACCCAGTTATCGTATGTTGCAATCGATTGAACACTCTAATGTTGAGATCATACGCAGTATTGTACTTCAGAATCAACTCTCCGAGACCATGCTCATTATAATCCTCGTCGGTGAGTTTAAGGATTGGGCGCTTTATTTTCTGCGAAAGCCATATGACACCTTTGGCAATCAAATCATCTGTCCACTCACACATTCCCACTAACCATGGAGTGTTAACACGCGTAAGCAATTCTGAAGCGGCCTTGTCAACGTAAAATCTCACGTCAGGATGATTCTGCAGATATGTAGAAGGTATATGGGATGATACTTCTCCCTCAACTGCTCGCCGGACAATCTCCGCCTTGTGTTGCCCCCAAGCCATAATATATATAGTGCGGGCATTCATGATCGTATCAATACCCATGGTTATAGCTCTGAAGGGGACGTGTTCTTCTCTCAAGAAGTCCTTGCGAGCGTCCCTCATGGTCAGGCTGTCAAGGCGTACTAATCTAGTTTTGGAATCAAGCCAAGAACCCGGCTCATTAAATCCGATGTGTCCCGTCCTCCCAATCCCGAGAATCTGAATATCAATACCACCGTGAAGAGCTATCTTCTTTTCATATTCCTCGCAATATTTACCCACTTCCTCCAGAGGTATGGTGCCGTTCGGAATATGTATCTGATCGGTCGGAATATCGATGTGATTAAACAAAAATTCATGCATGAACCGTACATAGCTAGGCGCAGCATCAGGTTGCATCGGATAGTACTCATCCAGATTGAATGTGATCACATTGTAAAAACTCAATCCCTCTTCACGATGCATCCGGATTAATTCTCGATATAAATTGATCGGCGTAGAACCCGTTGCCAATCCAAGTACGATGTTTTTCTCGTCTTGCTGTCGTTGACGTATTGCCAAAGCAATAGATTGAGCAATATGATTGCAACACTCAACATCATTATCCCATATTCTAACAGGAATTTTTTCATATGACTTAATCAAATACTTGATGTGCTTATCACTTCCAGTCTTTTGTGCTCTATACATAATTTGGGTATCCATATTGTGATTTCTGTGTGCGCAAACACAAAAATACAACAAAGCATTGACATTTCTATTGTGGCGGGTCTTGAATCATCCTTGTTGAATACCAATTGTTATGCTTCAGTGACAGCTATCTCATTCAATGCGACCATAAAACAAAGATGTCAATTTTTAATACTTATGGTGTCATAATCATACATTACATATTATCATATTTATAAATAGCACATTTTATGCAGATTATATATGGTGAAATAAATTAATATTATATATTTACCCTTGGATCTTTAAAAACGGAAGCAAGTGAAAACGAATTTTGTCGTTGCCGGCACTCATAAGGGTGGCCTCGCAACTCTCCATCGCTGCATAGCCCAGCACCCACAAGTCTGCGTAAATGATGAAAACGCAGCTTCATTTTTTGACAATGATGCCCTCTTTGAACGCGGTACGCCTTCATACGACAGCTACCATACCCGATTTAAGCATCATGTTGATCATGTTGCAATAGGTGAAGTCGCTGCCAATTATCTGTATTGGCAGGAAAGTATTCCGAGGATTTGTCGTTACAATCCAAAAATAAAAGTGATTGTCTTGCTCCGCAATCCTATCGACAGAGCCTACGCTCACTGGCAATCCAATGTCACCCAAGGAGTTGAGACAAAATCCTTTGTTGAAGCGATAAATGCCGAGCACCATCGATTAAAAACCCTAGGAAAACGAGGGCAACATCTTGGATATTCATATTTGGCCAAGGGATTGTACAGCCATCAAATAAGGCAGCTATATCAATATTTCGATCCTCATCAACTTTTATTTGTCAAATCTGAAGATTTTAAAGAAAACACTTCGGTCATGCTGTATCGCATAATGCAGTTCTTGGAAGTAGCCTATATTGAAGTAGAAGAAACCGCTCAAAATATAGGTAGTTATCATCAACGATTGGACGCAAAGGTCAGAAATGAACTCATCGAGATCTACCGCAGAGATATCTACCTTGTAGAAGAACTGCTCGGTTGGAATTGTAGCAATTGGCTTCAACCCGGGCGCATCAATACTTCCGTCACAGATCTCTACCCCGTACAAGGGTAATAATGTATTGATCTAGTCAGTAAAGATGGATGTAGAAGGGAGCAAAATGTTATTGAATAAAGGAGCCTTGATAGATCTTATTACTTGGAAGACATAAATGTCGCCCTTATCAAATATCTTTGGGACACAGATCTGGCCATAATCATTGGACTTACCAAAAAGGGCTATTTTCCATAAAAGAAAAAATAGCCCTGACTTTATTATTTATAGCTCGGATATATCAATACGTCCACAAGTCGTGTTCCCAGTTAAACAGTTCTTGTTTAATCAACTCTGCTTCAAGCAATTGATCATAATCACTGTCTTCAAACATATCTTGAATTCTCAACCCCATGGTATTGGAAGCCTTGGTGATATAGCTGGCAAATCGCCGTTCTTCAAACAACTGTGCCCACGACATGGGGGCTATATCGTTATAATCATTGGCGACACGCTCTCGAGCTAAAGCAGTCCTTATCTTGGGATAGTACACCCAAAACAGTGGTCTGGAATATTTCAATATTCCGGTTTCATCATCAAACTCATCAATAATCGGAGCGATGCCAAGAATTCGCACTTTCATAACAGATGATTCCTTATCAAAATACCACACCTCCTTGATCCTATACCGCTTTATGGCATCGGGGTCAATGGGGCTATTGGTAATCACGATTTTCTCCTCATAAGTCTCCGGATCATAAGTTATCGTAGTATCAATCTTATTAGTCATGGCAATCAGCTCATCTGCCGATAGGGGTTCTTTAAACCTTTCGTCTGCAAATACACGGATATCTCCGGCTTCTGCCATTTCCTGCAAGATTGTAAAAAACGGTCTATCAAAGTTGCGAAAAGGGAGATTCATTTTCTCACGAGTATCCACAACACGCCAGACCCTTTTTTGCCACATAACATCGATCTCCCTGAGTGGTTCATACTCATCGATACGACCCATAGCCATCATTTTTTGGGGGAGGATGTCGTCAATATACCCTTCGGTACCCAATCCAAACTGACTGGATTCCTTGATCATACCATCTATTGTCGAGTCCGCTTTGATTGCGGCATCATCTTGCCTTAAAAAGAAATCATCATCTTGTCCGTACAAGATGGCGCTGAGAAAGCACAATAAGAAGAATGAAAAGAAATATTTCATCTGTTTGTTTTTATGTTTTTGTTTGAAGGTCTGATGGAGCTCACGTTAAACTTACTACTTAATTATAAATGTCATCGTCCCGATATCACGGGCTGCCTTGTCACCGGGGCATCTACTCTTAATATTTTCAAAGAAGTACCTATCTCCGGCTACGGCTTTACTCACCAATCTTTTGGAATCTGCTGTATATCGACCACCGGAATTGACACTGATCTCAGGATCTTGTCTCTTAGCTACTCGCACTAGTCTAAACCCGGCGATATCACATTTGGCATCAAAATCAAATCCCTCAAGAACAGGCAAAATACCCCCTTGAGCTTTAAAAGTACCACTTGGCATTGATCCCCCACGTTTTTTTGAAAGTGTTGGTATCGGACTTGGTATTCGTTTGACTCGAAAGTCTTTTGTTGCACTAAATCCTTCTGCTGAGACCTTCACCTTGGCAAACTGACCACGAGGCGTAGGACTTGTAACATTTACAACAAATGTACCATCACTGTTTTTCTTGATTGTGCCGCCGCCTGCTCCTTCCATTGAAACATTGACCTTATTGCTGGCAACACCGGCAACGGAAACTTCTACGGGATTGGGCACACCGATATAAAACACATTCATCTTCGAAGCGGAAATAGTCGCTGAGCGTTCTCCAACCTCGTATTCATAGGTTTTTTTAAATTGTTGCATCTCATCCGTAACGGGGTTCTTTATAGAACCTTCTACGGTATAGGTCTTCTTACCAACACTGCTGGCTGTCTGTGAAAAAGTCGCGACACCATTTTCATCAACCGTCAATGGTCTCCCGTTGACGCTCAATGTCAGATCTGTATTGGATTCTTTAGAAGCCGATGCAGTTAAAAACACCTCCGTTTTAAATTGCTCTCCTTTGATGACATAGGTCTTCTCGGGTGCGGAGACTACGGTAAACTTGTCAATGACCAAGTCTGTGGTCGTTCCTACCTTATTGGCCAGATAATTCAAAAATGAAGATTCGGAGCTGATAACATCATTTTGAAACTTCCTGAGGATTGGCAATACGGCCTGTACCGGCATATGGCTAAAATTGTACTTAGACCAATTGTATCCTTTTTTATTGCCATACTTTTCCTTCCATGCTGAATCATCAATAATCTCGGGTATCTCATTATCAAAAGATTCGCGATCTTCTTCATCTACTAGTGCCAGAATAGTTTGATGGAAATCAAGCAACTCTTGTTTAAGTTTCTCCCCACCACCTTCTTTGACAAGCAATCTCGTAGTGACATCCGTATTTTTCTTACCTCTTAAGGTAGTCGTTTTCTTTCCGTCCTTAAACATATAATCTCCGTCATCATGCTTACCGTTGATATTGCCACTTTCATCAATGAGCTTATCGATCAAATCATCAATTTTCTCGGACATTTCTTTGGCGGCATCTCTTGCCGGGTTGATTCGTGTTGCATAGACTTCTAGTGTACTTTTCTTCTTGGCACCATCACGGATCAAGTCGGGCAGGGCACTATTGGCCTCTTCCATGGCTTCGTTCGATTTCTTAAGTCCCTTATCCACAACCTTAAAGGCATTAAATATTTCTGCAGATACATTGAGTGCGAGCATGGCTGTCAATACCAAATACATGATATTGATCATTAACTGCCTGGGTTCCTTAGGTATAGACATAATCTAGTTCTTAATGTATAAATTAGAATAAATTATGATTTTACACTCATTGCATTGAGCATATTACCATAAACACTATTTAGAGAACCTAAATTCTTGTTGAGAGAGACCATTTGCTGCTTATACTCCTTCGTGTCTTCTACCGTCTCGCTCAATGTGGACATTGCTTCATTGAGTTTGGAATAGAAGTTATGTGCGGATTTTATTTGTTGCGAAGTCTCCGTAAAGTCAATCTCTTGCAAGGCTTTTAGTGAGCCCAGACTCTTAGACATAGATTGCAGCTCATCCAGCATACCTCCCAACTTACCTTCGACGGCTTCTGCATTGAGTGCTCTATTGGCTTCAGAGCCACCACTTACGAGCCCACCGGCCAGAGGTCTAAGGCTAGCATTGTACTTGTCGAGACCGGGATAAAGTTTTTCCCAATAATAATCCTTCTCAGGCCCTATAACTCCCAAAACAAAGAACAGAAATGCCTCAGTAATTAAACCGATGGTCAAAAGGTCTATTTTCATTCCTGCGATATTGGGCATTTCCCAAGACTGTATTTTCCATAGGGCTCCCATCATTACCAAGGCCGCTCCTACTCCAATAATTAAGTTTTTTAAATATTTAAATCCAGATGAATGTGTAAAACTCATTTTGTAATCAATTTTTTAATGGTATAAATTCTAGGGTTTCGTAGAAAAAACTTCAGTTTTGATCAATGCAGTACTAAAAATCCTTGATACTTCTTCCCAAAAAGGTCATAGCACATCTAAATCCAATGTAGGATTTGGTAGAATCTTGAAACTCTCGATCCCTTGTACTCGTCTGTAAGAAGTAATAAATATCTTTCCATGATCCACCACGTACAACTTTCATTTTGTACACATCAGGATCATCTTCTTTGGCGTCATATTTTAAATCGGGATTTAAATCATGAATATATGCATATGCATTGGATGAATAGGCAGTCTCTGTCCATTCAGCCACATTGCCGGACATATCATACAGTCCAAAATCGTTGGGGAAATATGATCCGACAGCAACAGTATGCTGTCCACCATCTTCGGCATAATTACCTCTTCCTGGTTTAAAGTTGGCAAGAAGGCATCCCTTGGAGTTGCGTACATAGTAACCGCCCCATCCATAAGGCGCTATATCACGCCCTCCACGCGCAGCATACTCCCACTCGAATTCTGTAGGCAAACGAAAATCTTCTATCAATGCCTCATCCGCAGCAATCTCATTGTTCCAGATCCTTGTACGCCAATGACAGAACGCCTTAGCTTGTGACCAAGTCACACCTACTACCGGATAATCATCAAAAGCAGGGCTCTCAAAGTACTGCCTCGTCATTGGCTCGTTGTAACTATAGCTAAAGTCCCTTATCCAGACAAAAATATCCGGGGCTACGCCTACTGTTCGCTTCTCAATAACGTCTGAACGGTTCACACCGGATCGGCTTCTAGCTGCTTTCTTCCAATCGATCCAGTCATAGGTATATTCCAACATATCATTGTTGAATTCCTTACGCCCACTCAAGGACATATCTCTAGAATAAAATAATTCTTCAAGAGCCGGATCCGTGTAGTCTATTTCAAGATCCCAATCGATGACTTCCTCTCCATCGGGATCGTCTTCATCGACTGTATAATCTCCCAATATATCATGAGCCGTATAGTCCCGTACCCAATCCACAAATTGTCGATATTCATTATTGGTAATCTCGGTCTCATCCATGTAGAACCCGGTCATCGAGACAGTTTTCTGTCGTTGGGTATAACTACTAAAGATATCTTGATCACTCTGACCGATCGTCAGATAACCGGAAGGAACATAAACCATGCCGTATGGATTGATGGTTCCTTTCCATTTCGGTCGATTGTCAGAACCTACAAGTTGACCTGTCTGATCCTTTCCGCACGAGGCGAGTAGCAATGCTATCCCACAAATACAAATGGTTAAATTGATGTTTCTAAGCGTCATTGAAGGCTTGTTTAAATTCTGCTTTGATGGATTAAGATTGTATAGAAACTCCTAATTCTTAGAGATATTATTTTTAGTCCGGTTTAATGTGCTTTCTCACCTGACATAATTGTATCGTGCAAAAAACGTGCTAAACTGCTATATATTATCTTTAAGAGCAAAGTATTCTACTATTTTTTCTTCGTGTCGAATATTTATATTTCTCACATTGTCATCACTAAGACAGTGAGATCCCATGACGACCCCTAAGGCCTAGTTGAACAAAGTTATCCTTACATTTCGAAGATTCAGGCATCTGACTACCGATAACGTGGATTATATATAACTCTTGGCAGTTCTCCCGTGCGGATGGACTTGGAGAGGTTATAATTGAAGATAAACTCGTGTGATCCATCTTGATATTGCTGCAATCCCGAGAGCCCTAAGTCAAAGGAATATGAGAGCCGTACTTTTTTGCTTAACTCTGTTCCTACTATCAAGCCTAGTGCATCCAGACTATTGGCATTGTATCCTCTGATAGATACTCCTGCAAATACAGTCTGATAATAACTCATAACACCGAGATCCAATTGAGTCTGCTTGCCATCACTTTTCATCAGAAAATTTGGTTCTATTGCCACCAATTCATTCAATGGATACTGATACGAGGCAAACAAAGACATGTTTTGAGTACTATTGTATGTCGTGGCTCCGGCTTCTATTGTGTTGCTTGGCACATTGTCCAATACCAATCCAATCTCCAATAGATTTTTTACATAAAATGCTCCGATTGACCAGATGGGACTCATCCCTGTCGGATTGACTTCAGTGATGATCGGATCTCTATGATTTATAGTCTGATCAACATATACTCCATCGGGAAACCGAAGAGCATCCGAATCCAAGAATACTTGCTGCCCTCCGACTTTAAATCCTATTGAGATCAGCCCATAACGGCTATCTGAAATGTAGTTGTACGATAAGGCAACCTCCGTGCGTCGCAGAGCACCGATCTGATCGTTGAGCACAGACATACCCGCCGATCCACTCAAAAAATAAAGTGGAATGTGTGCATTGACAAATTGTGTTTTGGGAGCTCCTTCCAATCTACTCCATTGCGATCTCAATCCACTTGTTATACTCAATGATTTGTCCAATCCCGCATAGGCCGGATTGATACCATATTTGTTGAGGATATATTGTGTCCATTGTGGTTGCTGCTGGCCATAACCCCTCACCTGAAAACCCCACAAGATCATCAACGTCAGAATATACGGTATTTTGTGTCGCAATATCATTATCCTCTCAAGCTATGAAAAATTGATCAAATCTCAAAGAAAAGACCATCATATGAAGCATAAACGTCCGGTGGAAGCAAATGTTCCCAACTCCGAGTCGGTCCCATATAGTGACTCATGTGTATGAGATACGACTTTTGAGCCCTTACGGATTTTATCAGACGCATTGCACTATCGAGATTGTTGTGACTATGATGCTTGCGCAAATGCAACATATCAATGATAAATATGGGTATATTGATGAGTTCTGAAATAATGGTTTCAGAAATGTTGTTAGTATCTGTAAAATACCCGATCCGATCCATAACAGTAAATCCCAATATGGGCAAATCTCCGTGAAAAACACGGATGGCCTTGACTGTAATACCTCCAAATGTCAGGATTTGACCCGGTTCGATAGACACCAATTCAAACGAAGGGGCACCCGGATAACCGTGATCATGAAAAGCGTAATCAAAACGCAATCGAATATCATCCAATACACGCTGCTCTGCATAAATAAGCATGGGACGTCCGTTTTTAAACATCAAGGGACGCAAGTCATCCAATCCAATAATATGATCATTGTGCTCATGTGTGATCAATACAGCATCAACATCTCGAACCTTCTCACGCAACATTTGCTGGCGAAAATCCGGGCCTACATCGATGACCACTGTTGACTGCTCTGATTGTATCAGAGCACTCGTACGTGTCCGATTGTCTCGTGGATCCTTAGATCGACAAGTATCACAATCGCATCCTATTACCGGAATACCTTGCGATGTACCCGTACCTAACAATGTAAATCTCATCTGGTAGCGAATCTACCACTTGTAAGTTATCCAATGAAACGAATGAAGATCAAAAAAGAGAGGAGCAGGACACCTCATATACTTTTAAAGTATGCACCCACTACCGAATCTGACGATTTGCACAAAATGAACTACTCCGTATGCAATTGGTATATTACGTAATTCTGTGATGCTTGAGTACAACTAATTGAGAAAAAACACAAGAGTCGCCAGTCTGCCAAACAACAAGGTAGGCCAAAAGAAACTTTTTGTGCTGTGAGTTTTCAAAGCGGACTTAAATACTAAACTGCTTACGCTATCCCAAAAATTCTTGCTGTATAATATAGAACTCTTGCTACACTTAAGCGGAGATAGATAGCCTATGACGAACTCCTTTTACCGATTTGATTGCAGTAAACTCTAAAAAATAGATGCCAACACGATATAATTATGCTGCCTGACGGATCGTCGCTAATATCTGTCGCAGATTGTCTATTCGAATATCCACATCGTGAAACTTGTTGACAACAATAACTTTGCGGTCTTCGAGGATACAATATCCTGTCCTAAAATTCCCCTTCTCAAATCTCACTGTATATTCATACTCCTTTAGTTTGGCTACCAATTTTTGGAGATGATAATTCGTTTTATTCTTAGACATAAAATGGAGGCAATTTATTCTGACCCGCAAGATATGCAATAATATCATAATATGACAAGAAATTTAATATATCTCTTCTCCGTGATGTGCTGGTTGCCATTGCAGAGTAAACTTATATCACAGGGGTCGAATACAAAGTTCATCGACCGCGGCTTTAATGTTGATCTTGTAGCGGGATTAAACTTTAGCCAATTGGATGGAGATGGAACGGCGGGATATCGACACATCGGACTTCGTGCAGGAACACAGATCAGCTATGCCCTGTCACCTACATATGGAACAGTCTTGGGATTGTTCTAC
Source organism: Bacteroidota bacterium (assembly GCA_024276375.1). Lineage (GTDB taxonomy): Bacteria > Bacteroidota > Bacteroidia > Chitinophagales > Saprospiraceae > JAJRXG01. The sequence continues at coordinate 18,966 of JAJRXG010000153.1, forward strand.
GAAGAAAAAGGAAGTAGCTCCAATTTAACCTTTTTGTCAAAAGATCCGTCAGAAGATATACATCTGCAATACGTGAGTATTCCGGTGGGATTCTACAAGGATACGGGATATCGCAAGGCTATTGACCGACATCGACTACGAATCCAGATGGAAGTCTCCATCAGCCGATTATTTGATATTTCAATCGGACGTGAAGATTTAATGGATAGCAAATCTGGCACTTTTGACATCTCTCCTAGCATTGGTTTTACATATCACTTGACTCGACGATCAGGAATGAACCTGCGCATTGAACAAAGTTTCACCAATATTCTTGACGTAAATCAAGGTACCGACCAAATCTCCTTACGGAGTTACTTAATGAATATCCAATACCTCTACAGATTGTAAAATGATGTACTAGTGAAGCATAATAAACAAAGGTTACCATGGGCTATCGCTCATAGCTATTGATATGTCGCTCTTTAAGAGCTAGTGTAAGTTGTGGACAGAAATGATCTTTTGAGGTAAAAAGAAAAAGAAGCGTTAGCAAGGCGAAAAAACGTGGGTTGCGGGTGACAGTGATGTGTCGGGATACATTGATTATCATCACAAGACTATATTTTCTATGTTCGTTTTGCCTTGAAGCAAAAGAACCAAAAATTCAAGTTGCTTTAAATGCTTCCCACAAGCAGGCACCCGCACCCACGTAAAGCAACATGGCTGACCCACACTTGTAAACTTGCTTTCATCCATATAGAGCGTTTTGTCACAATTATTGATTGCAATTTGCCCTCCGGCTTCGGAGTCCTTTTATGTCCAAGGCTGCCGTCCATAGCTATAGCTATTTCAGAGCTTTTTATCTTGTGATTCGATCACGGATCTTGCAATCTTGAGGATAGCTTTTTATTATTTCTGATGACTTTACTGACTCAATAACTCCGCAATCAG
>JAJRXG010000154.1 GCA_024276375.1 Bacteroidota bacterium
CACTTGGAGAACCACAAGTCCTATATGGTATCTGTGGAACGGGTACGCTTACCCATGTAGATATTGAAGATATAGATGGTTGTGGCGAAGGTCGAATTACGCGCCAATGGTATATTGATGGCGTTTTGGCTTGTGAGCAATTAATCATAATCAATGGTGTAAGGCCATTTAATCCTAGGTCTATTAAGTGGCCGATACACTATAACGATGATGTAGAGTATGGCATCCGCAGAGAATGCGAATCTGACACCATCAGGCATCAACCCGCTACCATTGCGATGGGTACTTCATTTGAGTGTGGAGGCGAGGCACTGGATACACCGGTATGGTGCGAGTCTAGCTGTAGTCTGTTGGCGATGAGTTATGACGATCAGGAGGTTGATGCGGATGGAGGTTGCAGAAAGATAATCCGCAAATGGACAATCATTGATTGGTGTAATTACAGTCCTAACGGTAATGATGTTGACGAGGATGCTTCAGATACTTTTATAGCCTACGATGACGAGTGGTTGGGGGATGGAGATTGGAGGTCTGATGTCGAGGAAAATGAACCTTGCGCCTTGTGTGATCATCCCAATGGAACTACAGGAGCGATCTATTTTAGATATGATAATGTAGATGTTGATGGGTACTATACTTTTGATCAAGTCATCAAGATTACGGACAATACGCCTCCCGAGATTGATGTTCCTTCGGTCGTCAATGTCAATATCTATACCGGCGCTACTTCCAAAACGGATGACTTTTCCAATTGCGCTTCAGATACTACTATAACAGCCACAGCCATTGAGCTGTGTGGAGATATTGTATTGGATGCTAAGGAGGTTTCTTGGGTGATTGAAGTGATCAATGCAGCCGGAGAGATTGTGCGAACAAAGAATTCAAAAGGCGTTACAGCCTCAATGAACAGTCAATCGGGAGCAGCAGGAGAAAGACATATTATCAAGTGGTATGTCTCAGATGCTTGCGGCAACGAGGGAAGAGCTGAGACGGTCGTTCGCTATCTTGACCTCAAGGCGCCCACTCCGGTTTGCTTGGCCACCATCAGTACGGCTACAATGAATGTAGAGTTTGGAGCTGTTCAAATATGGGCTGCGGATTTTGATAGAGGCAGTTATGACAATTGTAGCCCTGTCAAAGTGTTTTTTAGAAATGACTTTGGTTTTGATGTAAGTAGCTTGACCTTCACTTGTGATGATATTCCCAACGGAGTTTCTACTATGAAGGAAATCAAGATGTATGTCGTCGATGAAAGTGGTAACGAAGATTACTGTTATGTCAGCTTGCGTATTGATGATACCAATGATGTTTGTCCCGATGGAGAAGTTGAGGATGGCACCATCGCCGGATTTGTTGTCACACAAAAAGGCGATATGGTAGAGAATGCCATTGTTACCCTCAGTGCAGGTGATCAGGAAGTAACCGGTGTTGAAGGTGCTTATGCCTTTGAAAACAAGGACTTGTTCAGTTCGTATCGCATTACTTCCCACAAGGATGATGACCCGCTCAACGGTGTGAGTACATTGGACTTGGTGATGATTCAGAGGCACATCTTAGGTATCAGTGTATTTGACGATCCCTATACAGTGATAGCAGGTGATATCAATGCAGATACAAGAATCAGTAGCATAGATTTGGTGCAATTGAGAAGATTGATTTTAGGTGTTACTGAGGGATTTACCGACAATACCAGCTGGAGATTTCTCCAACCCGGACAGACATGGGAGAACAACCTGAAGCCTTTCCCTTTTGTTGAAGAGCTCGTGATACACCAGTTGACAGGAAGTATGCAAGATCAAAACTTTGATGCGATCAAGATTGGCGATGTGAGTGGCAACGTCATAGCCAATAGCTTACTTGCCGGAGGGAGAAGTCTGGGTCAACTCCAACTACGGATTGAGGATCAATGGGTTGAAGCAGGTGAGACCGTCAAGATTCCACTGAGTGTCGAAGATCCCGTTTCATTGATTGCATATCAGATGACGATAAGTACCCAAAATGGACGTATCAACACCCTTGTACCCGGAGATATATGGATCAGCGATGCCAACTTTGCCAAGATCAATCCATCGACGACTACTGTAGCGTGGTCGCAAGCGGATCCCATGATTGTAGAGGATATCTTGTTTTATATCTCTCTGACAGCATTCCAAGCTGGTAAGTTGAGTGATTTAATAGAAATCAATAGTTTTGTCACTGCCGCTGAGGCATATGACAAGGATGCGAAGACCCTTGCTATAACGACGGAATTTACCGGAGTTGAAGCCCGGGAGCCTATCCTTACCTTTGCCCTCAGTCAAAATCACCCCAATCCATTTAGCGATCGTACGGAGATTAACTTTACCTTGGCGGAGGCGGGACCCGCCGAGTTGACCATTTCCGATATCACAGGCAAAATCGTCAGAGTGATTTCGGATACTTATACTCAGGGATCACATCGTATTGTGCTTTACCGCAATGATTTATCCGCAACGGGAGTATTGTATTACAAGTTAGAGAGTGCAGGCAAAGTAGCTACACGCAAAATGATATTGGTAGATTGATTTATGAGAACTGCGAGCAATCGCTTGACCTAGTATAATAATAGAACTATGGCTGTTACCCTCTGGGGTGACAGCCATTTTTGTGTGCATTGAAAGGGGAGAGATGGATGAATCTTTAGATTCGTGGTAAGATATTTGGTTGTGGAAACAACAAAATTGCTCTTTTTGCATTAATATATCCGTCAACCCTAATTATTTAAATATTTATAAAAAACAATATGTTTCAAAAATTAACACTTTCAATCTTATTTGTTGTAGGCATTTTAACATTGACCTTAGGGCAGATCAGAACTCCTGCACCAAGTCCAAGTGCCAGCCTAAAGCAGACTGTTGGGCTTACGGATATTTCTGTTGAGTACTCCCGACCCAGTGTAAAGGGCAGAACCATTTTTAGTGCTGATGGTCTCGTACCTTTTGGTAAAATATGGCGTACTGGTGCTAACTCAGCAGTCAAAATCACTTTCTCTGATGATGTAACTGTAGAAGGTAAAGCTCTGGAAGCAGGATCTTATGCCATCCTCACGAGACCGGGAGCAACATCATGGGATATCAATTTTTATCCTTATGAATCAAGTGGCTGGGGAAGCTATGTAGAGAAGGATCCCGCAGCAAGTGTGACTGTACACAGTCACCAAATGACTGAAAAAGTAGAATCTTTTTTAATTGTTTTTGACGAATTGTCAAGTGATGGCGGTACCCTTGGATTTCTATGGGAGAATACCTATGTTCCTGTAAAGATAGGTGTGGAAGTAGATAGTCGTGTGATGGCGGATATCGAAAAGACGATGGCCGGACCATCTGCAGGAGATTACTTCGCCGCCGCTTCTTATATGCATGATTCAGGCAAAGATTTGAACAAGGCACTTATGTATGTTCAGAAAGCAACGCATACAGACAATCCAAGATTTTGGCAGGTGAGAAGAGAGGCGTTGATACTTGCTGACTTAGGTCGAAAGTCTGAAGCGGTTCAAGTCGCTAAAAGGTCTTTGGAATTGGCTCAAAAAGCTGGAAATGATGACTACGTTCGTATGAATGAGAAGTCTATCAAAGAGTGGAGCATGTAATTGACCCGTAGCAGTGATATAATGAAGCCATTTTAACTTATATTCCGAAATGATTTCATTCCAAAAGGGGATTCTCATATATGAGAACCCCCTTTTTTTATTCAATGTACCGACTCGGAATCAATTTGGATTATTGTAAGTGAGCCTTGTTCGATTCTTTAACAACACCGCATATTGCTTCGGAGTTAGCCTGTCCATCATACACTAAGCACAGTAAGGCGATAGACTATCAAAGGTCTATCACGTCACTACTGTGGCAAACAACGTTGTAAAGTCTCACGGCTGAGAACTTTGAAATAAAATGATCGTGAGTGCTATCCTATCGTCGATCAAATCATGGATCCACCATCTATTTCTTAGACTGCAAACTTTGTATGATGAAAGCAAGCACAATGACAGCTATACATCCCACGGCATTGAGCCATAAAAAGGCAATGGTTTGTACTTCAACATCAAACAGTACCTTCATTATTACCTCCCATTTCCAAGTGATGATTACAATCACCTCTGAAAGAATGGCTGCCAGCAAAACACTCTTGCCCGTAATGCGCTTAAAGTAAAAAGCTACCAAAAAGATACCCAATATAGTCCCGTAAAACAACGAGCCAATGATATTGACAAATTGAATGAGATTCTCAAACAACGACGCAAATGAAGCAAACATCAGTGCCACAAGCCCCCAACCGATTGTTAACCATTTGGCAGACTTGACATAATGTGCCTCACTCATTGCTTGGTCAGGTTTGAGACGTTTATAAAAGTCAATTAAGGAAGTAGATGCCAAAGCATTGAGCTCAGAAGCCGTCGATGACATCGCAGCGCAGAAAAACACAGCCAATAACAGTCCGATTAACCCTCTAGGTAGGTTGTTGAGGATAAAGTGGATAAAAACATAATCCTTATCATTCGTCTCCGCTTCCGGCATTTCTTCCGCAATCAATATCTTCGCTTGAACACGCAAGAGCTTCTCTTCGTCCAATTGATTCTTAACAAGTTGACGCGTAAATTCATCCTTTGGATTAGAGAGCAACGTCGTGTACAATGATTGACGCTTGGATTCCAATTGCTTGAGATCTGACTCCAGAGATACAAAAGCCTCCGCTTGCGCCGAGGTCTCCATTGCCTCTTGAACGTGGGTGTTGAAGAAGATTGGCGCACTATTAAATTGATAAAACACAAATACCATTACCCCTACAAGTAGGATAAAAAACTGCATCGGTACCTTGAGAAATGCATTGAACAGGAGACCATAACGACTCTCCGCGATAGATGATCCCGTGAGATATCGCTGCACCTGGCTTTGATCTGTACCGAAGTATGAAAGTGCCAAAAATGATCCACCCAAAATACCCGTCCAAAACGTATAGCGATCATTGAGATTGAAACTAAAGTCCAAGATCTCCATTTTTCCTCCCGCACCTGCTATTTCCAAAGCATTGGAGAAATTAATGCCTTCAGGCAATCTATTGAGAATGATCCCAAAGGCTATAAAAAGACCTAAAAATATGATGAACATCTGATATTTCTGAGTGACATTGACCGCCGCAGTTCCTCCTGCTACCGTATATACAATAACCAGCCCCCCAATCATCAGAATCATCGTATTGAGGTCAATATCCAATACGGTCGAAAGTACAATCGCAGGTGCATATATAGTGATGCCCGCAGCCAATCCCCGTTGTAGCAAAAACAAAAATGCCGTAAATAATCGCGTCTCTAAATTAAATCGACCCTCTAAGAATTCATATGCCGTATATACGCCCAGTCGATTGTATATAGGTATAAATGTGATGCAGATAATGACGATCGCTATCGGCAATCCAAAATAGAATTGAACAAATCCCATTCCATCGTGATACGCTTGACCAGGAGTCGATAAAAAAGTGATGGCACTTGCTTGTGTGGCCATCACCGAAAGCCCGATAGTGTACCACTTCGCCTTCTTGCTATCTAATAGATAATTGTCTAACCCCGTTTGTTTTCGCGTCTTCCATATACCATAGACTACTATGATCCCAACTGTCAAAGACAATACAAACCAATCTAGACCCGACATCCTAATAATTGTATTGTGATACTAACCAAGCAAAAAATGCTATATAAATCACATTGGCGATCAGAACACCTATATACTTGCGATTCCACTCTCTTTCTTTATTCATTGCCACTTTCTTCTATGTTTTGCGGCAATTCTAAGCCATTTTTGCCTATTGAAATGAGATTTGTAAAAAGCCGATATGCTCCGGGTACTCCGGCAGGCAATTGCCTGAACCAAGACAATCCCGTGTAGATATAGTATCCTTTGCCAACCGGAGCGATGAGGAGGCTCCCCTTGGTCAGAGGCTCAAGAGGATCGCTACACGCTATAGGAGTCTGATATATGGAATCCCAAGTCTTGGCAAAGTACAATCCGCGTTCCTGTACCCAATTTTTAAAATCTCGTGTCGATATTTTATTGGGATAGTTTAATACTTCATGTGTTCCATCCACAAAGGACATTATGGCATTCTCATCGGTTACACGGTCTCGAGACAACTCCATAGGGTAGGGCGCTATGTCATCTCCTTTTACTCCCCTATTGGTATTGTATTGTACCATTACAGTACCTCCTGACTCCATATAAGCCCTCAGGACATCTCTCTTAAGATATAACCCCGGCTGTGTATTATAAGCGCGTACGCCAAGTATGAGGGCATCATATCTCCTGAGGTTTTCTGCATTGAGCATACCCACCGGGAGGATATCAACTTCATATCCGATTTGTTCTAAACTCCCCGGAATATCATCTCCCGCTCCATGGACATAGGCTATTTTCGATCCTTTTTTGTTAATACTTATTCGTTCGCATTTCGCTCTTGCCGGAGATATAATCACAAGATTGGGCAAGTGAGCCTCTTGAATCTCCGTAACTTCATCTTTTATTACATCTCCTCCATTGGTCAGAATCTGTACCCCAAATTCAGCAGATTCTGATAAAAAAGGCCCTTTTACAGTAAATATAAATGACTGTTCCTCTCCCTTATTTTCCAACGAGATATCGACAATTTTGGGGTTTACGATCCAACTACGCGGGTACTCTAAAGATAGCGCACCATGAAGGTCGCCTTCCAATGCCTTGACCTTGACAATGATTTCCTTAGGTGAACGATCCGGAAAAATATAAACAGGCACGTCAAACGAAACAGAGGCCTTCGGCAGAATATAATATGGATCCCTTATTTCTCCATTGACCGGATCATTGGATTTATAGATGATATCTCGACTGATACTCAAAGGCAAACCCTCGATCGTAATATCAAATACCGCTTCAAATGCCGCAGCATTCATCGGCCGACCGATCAATATAGGATTGTCAACACTGTATAGACCCACTGTGCCATCCGCATTGATCCAATAGGGATTGCTCAGAGGATGATCTAATGGGATAGCAAAGGACGTACTCAATGTCTTGCGTGCATTGTTTCCCAGAGGAATATTGAGGACAATGGGATCTCCTCCTCCCTCAATCTTTACTTGATTAAAAACAACCGCTGCATGAGAACGATTTATTATTTCTATCTGTATCGGGAGTTCAGATCCCGGCGTTCCGTATGAATTACGCGTGCTTGCAGCTAAATATATCCCCGTACAACTGACAATGAGATCTTGGGTTTCGGCCAATTTTATCGTTCTCCAATAACTATCATCAAGTGCCGATATTGCTTTATATATACCGATAAGAGAGCCAATATTATTTTCAATATTTTTAAAATCAAACGTTTCAATTAGGTCATTTATGAGATCTTCAATGTGCTGACTATTCAGAATACGAGACCAAGTCATATTGATGCCGCCGAGGGGATCTGTCTGTTCATTGGGAATACTACCTTTTAAGTACTCTAGATACTCTATCTCCGTACCTCGACTTCCACTACTGCCAAATCCCTGACTCTTATGCATCGATCGGCTCAAAGCTGCAATTTCAGTATTTGAGATACCGCGCATGGGATAGAATACACCGGCATCAAGAGTATATAAATTGCTTTTGTCCGCTTCCGCAAATTTTTCTTTGCTCCCATAAAACCACCAAGATGTGTTGAAAAACAATCGCTGCGGTTGCCATGGAGTAAGGCTTTCAAGTCCCTCAATCTCGTAATTGGCATCTCCAGCCAAATCAAATGCCTCCATCGACAACAAAGCACTTGAAGTATGATGTCCATGTGTTCTACCCGAGGATTTATGATCAAATCTGTTGATGATAACATCCGGTTTAAACTCCCGTATGACCTTTACAATGTCCTTCAGTACCTCTTCTTTATTCCAGATGTCGAGCGTCTCAGTAGGATTTTTGGAATAACCAAAATCATTGGCTCTCGTAAAAAATTGATGACCTCCATCAATCTTTCTTGCTTGCAATAATTCATTGGTTCTTATCAAACCCAATTTTTCTCGCATTTCAGTACCGATAAGGTTCTGGCCGCCATCGCCTCGCGTGATGGATAAGTAACCCATGCGTACCTTGCGGGCGCTGGCGTAATACGATATCAGACGTGTGTTTTCATCATCGGGATGCGCTGCTATATAAAGTACCGTACCGAGCACATTGAGGCGCTCGACACCCTCGTATATATCTACAGCGGTTGTCTGAGCATTGCTTTGCGAACCAATAAGGGAGAAAAACAAAAATAATGAAAGGATGACCTTTTTGAGCATAGTTAGATATAACTTGTTGATAATGTGATAAGCAAAATTAAGATTTTTCAACTTCGGCATTTTTACACTCCTCGGTGGGTGTTTTTCCACAGACAGAGCATTCTCCTATTTCATTGGTCAACATTGGATTGTTGGTCGCACAGGTACCTCTGAATTCCTTTCCGATACATATCTGCCTGATATTGATCAACAAAAATGAAACACCAAATACAACAAAAACAATGACTAAGGTGGTTATAAAACTAGACATAATATCTCGTACTTAATAGTGAACAAAAATACAGTTTTCTTCTCAGGTCTTATACCTTTGACTTCACAACGATGAGATATATAATTTAGTTGCAATGAATGACAAATTGAAGGCCTTTGAAAGGCTGTTGAGTATTATGGATGATCTGCGTGAACAATGCCCCTGGGATCGCAAACAGACCATGCAATCTCTATCTACATTGACTGTTGAAGAGACGTATGAATTGATTGATGAGATCGAAAAAGGTGACTTGCAAGGTGTCAAGGAGGAAGTAGGGGATGTGATGTTGCACATGGTATTTTATTCAAAAATCGGTGAGGAGCAAGGTGCCTTTACGATTGCCGATGCACTGCATGCGATATGTGACAAACTCGTCAGACGACACCCCCACATTTATGCAGATGTCGATGTAGCTGATGATGTCGAGGTCAAGAAAAATTGGGAGCGCATCAAAATGGCCGAAAAAGGAAAGAAGTCCGTATTGCAAGGGGTTCCCAACGCACTTCCTGCAACCATCAAAGCGCAACGTATGCAGGAGAAAGCAGCTCAAGTAGGATTTGAATGGGATCGGGTGGAAGATGTCTGGGCTAAGGTTGAAGAAGAAATATCCGAACTAAAGGAAGCTATACAATCGGGTGATAAGGATCGAAGGACAGAAGAATTTGGCGATGTTTTGTTTTCATTGATCAACTACGCCAGATTTATCGGTGTCGATGCTAGTCGGGCACTCGATCTAACCAATCGGAAATTCAAATCACGGGTCGAATATATCGAACAAAACGCCGATCGCCCTCTTTCTGACATGACCCTAGACCAAATGGATGCTCTATGGAATGAAGCGAAAGCAGAGGTATGAAGTGCAACTTATTTCAATATCTGCTGCACACTTGAGATGATCAATTCGATCCCAATCGCCATCACGAGAAATCCCATAATGCGTGATATGGCCTTGATTCCAGCTACCCCTAAGAGCTTGAAAATCATGGGAGCTGCCCGCAAAATGCTAAATACAGTAATTGTTACAACGATGATTGAAAATACCGTCACCCCGCGTGACACCCAATCGTTGTACTCCGTAAAGTAACCGATCACAAGCGATATTGACCCGGGTCCCGCCAATAAGGGCATGGCCAATGGAGTAAATGAAATATCCTCTTTCTCAATTGCTTCATCTTCTACTGCTTGATTAATGGCTCGACTCTGTCGCATCTTGCCGGACATCAACTGAGCTCCGGAGCTAAAGATTATAATGCCTCCCGCAATCCGTAGTGAGGTCAAGGTGATCCCAAAAAAACCAAGTATGGCACTACCGGCAAAAAAGAATGCCAATAGGATCAATAAAAAATATAAACTGGCATGGAGAACCGTATCCTTGCGTTCGGTTTTACTCATACCGGGACTCATGGCAAGAAATACCGGAACCGCTCCAAATGGATTGACCACAGAGAATAAGGCGGCAAACACCGTAAGAAATATTTCTGTCATAAGCCCCTGCGATATATGGACAGAACGGTCTTTATGAGTCCTCGCTCTTGTCCAATCGATTTAATATGATTTCCAATACTTTGAACAACTGATCCTGTGTATCGAGATCCGAAGTATCTAAGACAATGGCATCCTCTGCCTGCCTCAATGGACTGTCTTCTCGTGTCGAATCAGTGTGATCTCTCGAAACGATATTTTCTCTCACACGGGATCGGGTAGTATCGACCCCTGCACCAACCAATTCCTCATAGCGCCGTGCAATACGAACCTCAAGATCGGCAGTAATGAAGAACTTAATATCTGCATCCGGAAACACCACCGTTCCGATATCACGTCCATCCATGACAATGCCTGTTTCTCTAGCCATCTCTCTTTGCTGTCTCACCAAAAGCTTTCGGACTTCGGAGATAGTAGATACTGCACTGACATGATTGGATACTTCCATCTTCCGAATCTCCTTCTCTACATCCACACCGTTTAGAAAAGTATGCACCTTGTCTCCAACTTGATCAAAGGTGATCACAATCTCATCAAGCGCCACCAATAGAGATGCCTTATCTTGAATTGAAATACCGTTCTTCAGAAGATAAAATGTCACGGCTCGATACATCGCACCGGAGTCAACATACAAGTAGCCAATGAGCCCGGCCAATTGACGGGCAATAGTGGATTTGCCGCTTGAAGAATGTCCATCTAAGGCAATAATCCAACCTTTGTCTCGTAAAATATTGATTTTATCTTGCAAATATCTCAGGGCAAATTCAACCCCCCGAGGAAGTATAGAGATCTTAGTACTCGTCTTCATTGAATAGGAAGTCGTCCTTGCGTGGATAATCAGGCCAGATCTCTTCCATATTCTCATACATCTCTCCCTCGTCTTCTATCTCCTGGAGATTTTCAATGACCTCCAATGGGGCTCCTGATCTAACAGCGTAATCAATTAACTCATCACGACTCGCTGGCCATGGTGCGTCTTCAAGATGATGTGCTAATTCTAAAGTCCAATACATTGAAATAATTTATTAAATGATAATAAGAAACAAACCCTACTACTCATTAGATGATGAAATAGTTCCTGAATTTGGGAGCAAAAGTAGTTTTTTTGTTGACTCTTGCAAATATTAAGAAAAGTTTAATGCGTTAAGCCTATAAGATAAGCATCGAATCACCATATGTAAAGAACCGGTACTTCTCCTTGATGGCTTCTTGGTAGGCATCCAAAATCAGTTCTGTACCACCAAATGCACATGCCATAATCAAAACACTTGATTTTGGTAAGTGAAAATTGGTGATCATACAGTTGGCGATACTAAAATCATAATGCGGAAAAATAAATTTGTTCGTCCATCCCTCCGCGGGCTTTAACATTGATTCAGCCGAAACCGCTGATTCGATCGAACGCATGGCAGTAGTTCCTACAGCGACGATCTTATTGCCCGCTCTTTTGCGCTCATTGACAATATCTGATGCTGCTTGAGTGATTTGAAAATACTCAGCATCCATCTTATGTTTAGAAAGATCCTCTACTTCTATACTTCTGAAGGTTCCTAATCCAATATGTAGCGTTAATTCTGCAAAGTGGATGCCTTTGATCTCCAGACGTTTCATCAATTCCTTGCTGAAATGAAGCCCCGCAGTAGGTGCCGCTACAGCTCCTGTTTTTTTGGCATAAATGGTCTGATATCGTTCGGTGTCCAATGGTTCCGAATCGCGCTTAAAATACTTCGGAAGTGGTGTGTGCCCGATCTCCTCGAGTATCATCCCAAATTCCTCATCTGTACCTTCAAAATAAAATCTGATCGTGCGACCTCGACTCGTAGTGTTGTCCACAACCTCTGCCACCAGACGATCTTCACCAGCCTCGTTTTTAAAGAACAATTTGTTACCAACTCTGATTTTTCTCGCCGGATCCACCAATACATCCCATAATCGACTTTCTTTATTAAGCTGACGCAACAAGAACACTTCGATGTTCGCATCTGTTTTTTCTTTAATGCCAAACATGCGTGCCGGAAATACCTTGGTATTATTAAATATGAAGGCGTCTCCATCATCAAAGTATTCGATGACATCCTTAAACAACTTATGTTCAATTTTTCCGGTGTCTCTATGAATTATCATGAGTCGCGATTCGTCCCTCTCTTTGACTGGATATTCGGCTACTAGTTTTTCAGGAAGTTCATAGTTGAATTGGGATAGCTTAGCTTTCATGTATGTCTTTTTGAAAATTTGCGCAAAAATAGAAATTTGATCCGTCCATTGCTATTTCCGCCTGTTTATTCTTACGTATCCGGATGAATGAAGTGGATTTATGCCATTTATAAGGTATTAGTGGAGTGAAAGGTTTCATTTATCTATTAAGCTTAGACGATTTTGGTATTTTTATCATCTTTCAACCCTATTTAGAGATTATGGTACTTGTCAAAATCATTAGGGAAAGTTTGCGGATGGCTGCAAACCAATTGTGGGGCAATAAATTACGGAGCTTCTTGTCTCTGTTGGGGATATCCATCGGAATATTTTGCATAATCGCCGTGTTGAGCGCCGTGGACTCTCTTGAAAAAACCATTGTTGATGGATTTACCGAATTGGGATCTGATGCGATCTATATAGATAAACAACCGTGGACAGAAGATCCCGGTAGAAATTTTTGGAAGTATCTCAAACGGCCTAAACCAAGTTTGAATGATTACCAAGCAATCAAGAAAAGGTCTAAATTGACCAAATCCGTGTCGTTTTGTTACTTTTCAGATGCGGGCACCTTACGACACCAGACCAATACACTCAATGGCGCCTTTGTCATGGGATCAACCCCTGAATATATCGATCAACAGGGTTTGAAACTTGTCTCCGGACGTTTTTTTACATTGTCTGAATATAACAACGCAAGCAATGTCCTCATCATTGGCAATACGATCCAAAAAGAACTCTTTGGAGAGCAGGATGCTGTCGGAAAGAACATCAAGATGCTTGGAAAAAAATGGCAAATCATTGGCGTTTTAGAGGCAGAAGGAGACAATCCATTTAATTTTCTCAATTTTGATGACATTGTTTGGATAGGCTTAAATAGTGCAAGAAAACATTTTGTTCTTGGCCAGCCTTTTGAAAACTCTCCCGGAGGAGAACTCCTCGTTGCTCAAGTAAAAGAAGGTGTCACTCTAGACGAACTGAAAGATGAACTCACAGGAATCTTACGTGCCAATAGACGGATACGGCCTTTTGAGTCTGAAAATTTCTCACTGAATCAGATTTCTATGCTCGTTGATGCCGTAGGAGGTATTTTTGGCAAGATGAATATTGCCGGACTGCTCATTGGTCTGTTTGCTATTTTTATCGGTATGATCAGCGTGGCCAACATCATGTTTGTTTCGGTCAAAGAACGTACCCATCAGATAGGTATCAAAAAGGCCATTGGAGCACGACGATCTTTTATCCTGATGGAATTCTTAATCGAAGCGATATGCCTTTGTCTTATAGGAGGTGCAATGGGGCTGTTCTTTGTTTTCTTGCTACTCAAGGGAGTTTCAGCTACACTACCTATCGAATTGTCCATATCCATGAACAATATTTTATTCGGCGTTGGTATCTCTGTGGTAGTGGGCATTATTGCAGGTGTCATTCCTGCATTAATAGCGAGCAATTTAGATCCCGTCGTTGCCATGAGAGGATAGACGATTTTTAATCAGGTATAGACGAAAAGTTATACGCAATACAAGACGAGGTCACTCTGAAACAGTTTACAGGATCATGCCCTTCATGCATGGAAACATTTCGTATAAAAGTCTCACGAGAATTGATAGTATGTAAAAAAGCCTTTGGCACTAGACCAAAGGCTTTAAGTTGTTGTGTATATCTTGTATTCTTTTTAAACGGCTTCTTTTACGATAGCAGCAAAAGTCTCAGGATGATTCATAGCGAGATCTGCCAATACTTTGCGATTTAAAACAATCTCTTTCTTAGAAAGCTCATTCATTAGCTTTCCATAAGTCGTTCCATTAGCTCTGGCACCGGCATTAATACGAGTGATCCATAGACTACGGAATGTCCCTTTCTTGTTTTTTCGATCCCTGTATGCATAGAGTCCTGCCTTCTCTACAGCATTTTTGGCGACTGTATAAACCTTACTTCTCGCACCAAAATATCCTTTGGCACTCTTGAGTATCTTTTTTCTTCTTGCCCTTGAGGCGACTGAATTTACTGACCGTGGCATTTTGCTTTAGTGTTTTATTTTAAGCCTAACAAATGTTTGATTCTAGGTTCATCAGCACTCGAAACCAATGTCGCATCTCTCAATCTGAGCTTGGCTTTTTTGGTCTTATTTCGCATCATATGAGATGTACGCGCTTGAAATCGCTTGATTTTACCGGATCCCGTTACCTTGAATCTCTTTTTAGCACCTGAATGTGTCTTTACTTTAGGCATAATATTGTCTATCTGAAAATTGGAGTGCAAAGGTATAATATTCTGACTATCTTTCAAGCGTATCTTGGTTTTTTCATCTAATACTCGTTATCAAAACCTATTTCTTGTAGAGTGAGTATGGGATAATAGTATGGAAGATATGATTATATGGGCTCAACTTTTTATTCTTTTGCTTCTTTGGCAACACTAGTTTAGAAAATGTAGCTATGAGACGATAATGATATCATAGTCCATAAAGTGATTCAATTGACTCCCCGCAGTTGGAGAGGGGATTATGCTCACGATCTACACTTAACACAAGCTCTGAAAGAGCGAAATATCTTTTGCCTTGGTTTTTAACCCAAGGGTCTGCAATCACATACCACACGCTGTTTTGGCGCTATTATTGACGCGCTCCGTAGCCGGAGTGGCGATAGCCATCGATAATTGTGACAAAACTCTCAACATGGATGAAAGCCAGTTTACTAGCACGGGCGAGCCATGTTGCTTTACGTGGGCGCGGGTGCCTGCTTGCGGGAGTCTTTTAAAACAACTTGAATTTTTGGTTCTTTTGCTTCAAGGCAAAACGAACATAGAAAATATAGTCATGAGCCAATAATAATGTTTTTGCCCACAAAATGATTGTCAAATCCCTTCATTGACGCCGTAACCACATCGGCGATCGCCATCAATAATTGTGATAAAACCTTCTCAAGACATACTCATAGTGTACTGTCCTCCCTGTGTGTATAACATATTGCACTTTATCAGCAGGCAATGCCTGGTGGGGAGGTGTTGATTTGTTTCGCTCATCAAGGGAGACTCTATATGAGGAGTTCTTAAACATATGAGGACAGAGGCTTACCGGATCAACATCCTCGTTTTATACAATTTTGTTATACACACTTTTGCCCGGATATTTATATCCGGGGGAGTCATTCCTTTTTCATATTGGGCTTTAGCCCTTAACAAGTCTATGCATATTAATGGCTAAAGCCAATACAGTGGATCTGTTTTTATCCCCAGTCTAAAGACCGGGGCAATATGCTTTATTGAGTCCTAGGAATCAGC
>JAJRXG010000155.1 GCA_024276375.1 Bacteroidota bacterium
CTTTGTGAGTTTTCAGAATGGACTCAAAGTCTTAAACCTTGGTTATCAATACATCGGGATTGAGGATCCAACTAGGATCCAACTCACGCTTGATCGCCTTGAGCGAGCGATCAAATACCGAGCTCTTCTGCTGATTATAAAACGGTCGATGGTCTTTGCCTACAGCATGATGGTGGGTGATCGTTCCTCCCAAGTCTATAATAGCTTGTGAGACGATGGTCTTTATCTGATCCCATTGTTCTAACTCTCTTCCTGTCTGCCCTTTGGCACTGATCGTATAATATGGCGCCGGGCCATCGGGATACAGATGCGTAAATCTACAAGTGATCAATCCCCCTCCGCAGATATCCTTCATTCCTTGATTGGCAGCCTCAAGAATCCCATTATGGAACTGAGAAAATTGATCCCAAGTCACTGCTGTCTCAAAAGTCTCCAAAATACACCCCTTCTTCATCAATTCATCTCGAAGATACGGTGCTTCAAAAAATGATTTCTTCCATGTAGTGGCAGCTTTATCGGATTGCTGTGCTTTATCTTTTTTTTCAAAAATGCCTCCCTGTGCAGATGCAAGCACCAATGTCTCTTGCATCCAATTGTCAACGGGATGGCTGTGGGATTCAAATCCCAATATCAATACCGCATGGCTTCCATCTCCCAATCCATTGGAAAATGCCTCTAACTGATCGACAAGTCTGGCATTGCTGGGATTTAATCCCGATTGGGCAATCACGCGACACGCCTCAACAGTAGCATCCCAAGAAGCAAATCGTACGGTCTGTGTCAATTTATACTTAGGGATATCTTGCAATCGCATCCATGCTTCTGTGATGATTCCAAATATCCCTTCAGATCCAGATATCAACCGCTCTTCGCTAGGCCCCGCACCCGAACCCGGCAATCTACGAGACTGCATGATACCAGTAGGTGTCACGACACGAACCGCTTGAACAAATTCATCAATATGCGTAAACAAGGTGGCAAAGTGCCCTCCCGATCTGGTGGCGATCCATCCCCCTAATGTAGAAAATTCAAAACTCTGAGGATAGTGTCGCAATGTCAATCCATGAGGCTTCAACCCCATCTCTATCTGAGGGCCATAAATCCCTCCTTGCATCAGCGCACTCCGACTCTGCTTATCCACTTGTAGGATCTTGTCGAAGTGCTTCATATCTACTGTGATCACTCCCTTATAACGCGTATCTAAAGTTGGTTCTACTCCTCCTACAACCGAAGATCCTCCTCCATAGGGAATGACACTTATGCCCTCCTCTACGGCAAACTGATAGATCTGCACGATGTCTTCTTCTGTACGTGGAAACGCCACATAGTCTGGTGGATTGTCAAACTTGCCATGAAGTCCTCTCCATATATCTCGATAAGATTTGCCGTAAGCGTGAGATGCCCGATCAAAAGTCTCAGAAGTACAATATTCTGACAATGTCGCCGGCAAGGAAAACCTAGGATCTCGAAGATTCAATTCAGACAATTGGGGTGGGACAATATTGGAAAACGCTTTGATGCCCAAAGCCATCTGCAACATAGCTGCAAACTGATCCACTCGAGACTGATCTATAGGATACTTGTCGTATCCCCAACCCCAGAATTTGCGTTGATTTACTTTCATAGCTGTATCGTTATACCAACCACAATATACACAAGCGTCGGTATATCAGATACAAGCCATCATGACTTAAAGCAATATGATTTTGCATTTAAGCAATCCCGCTACACTGATCGCATCCGTGATCTCTTGATCCATCACCATCTGATATGCTTCCATCAAAGGCAGCCGTCGAATACGCAGCACCTCGGTGTCATCCCACTCCATATCGCCCATCGTAAGATCCCGCGCGATATAGACATAACCGACCTCATCGGTCACACTATTGGAAGTATGCAACTGCATAATACATTGCCATTCCTGAGCTATAATACCCGTCTCTTCACGCAGTTCTTGTTGAGCAGAGGACAATGGATCTACAGACAGATCACCCCCGCCCATGGGAATCTCCCAGCTATAAGCATCAATGGTATATCTATATTGACCCACCAACCAAGTGTAGCCTTCTTCGTCAATCGGAATGATCCCAATCGCCAGATTCTTAAATCCTACCTTGCCATAGATGCCCTCACTTCCAGATGGTGTCAACACTCTGTGGTGCTCTACATGAATCCACGGATTATCATAGACTTGCTTCTTGGTCAGCGTCTTCCAAGGGTTGGATTCTTTACTCATATTGCAACAAGTATCAAGAGAATCTCAATTGTTATTAACAACATCCTCCTCCAGGCGTACACACCTGCGCAGTTGTCATCACATCTATCATGGAGTCTTTACTTCCAGGCTTACGCCCAAATACTGTTATACTAAATATACCCGTATCTCCATTCTTAAAATCTCGAAGTCCTTGATCATCAAGATAGTTGCTTAAAATATCGTCTGGTATAACAATGGCTTTTTCTTTCTGGATGGTAACTTCCTCAAATCCAGCCGCACTAATCAGAGACATATAGTCGTCTTTTTGAATGGCTCCTGAGACACATCCAGCATACATCTCAGCAGCCGAAGTCAATGCCTCTGGGAGACTACCAACAAGTACAATATCCGATATACTGAAATGTCCACTTGGTTTTAAGGCTCTGAATATCTCTTTAAAAATTCTATCCTTGTGCGGAAGAAGATTTAAGACACAATTGCTCACCACTACATCTACCGAATCATCCAAGACGGGCATATCTTCGATATCTCCTTGTCGAAACTCTACATTGTTGTAACCAGATTTTATAGCATTGTGCCGTGCCAGAGCAATCATCTCAGGGGTGAAGTCTATACCGATCACCTTGCCGGATACGCCTACCTCATGCCGCGCTATAAAACAATCATTGCCCGCTCCAGATCCCAAGTCCACAACCGTATCGCCCTCTTTTATCATCGCATATTGGGTAGGCAATCCGCACCCCAATCCCAAGTCTGCATCTTCTTGATATCCCTCCATCTTATACTCTTCCGACATGATGTTATATACCTCCTGACTAGGAGTAGTTGCACCACAACACGAAGCCATATTGACTTCTTTATCACCTTTAGCAATGGAGGCATATTTCTCGCGCACCATATCTTTTATATCCTGGGTATTGTCATTGATCTTATCCATTATATCGATTGTTTATGTTGCCCAAAAGTAAGTACTTTTTTGGGTACCAAACAGCGCTGCTGTTCATCTATATGGAGCAACAACGATTGTTTGAGATAGTTCACGGTACATTTAACTATTATTGTCAACACACAAACACCGAGATCTTGTACATCAAATATTATTTTCTATGTTCGTTTTGCCTTGAAGCAAAAGAACCAAAAGTTCAAGTTGCTTTAAAAGCCTCCCACAAGCTGGCACCCGCTCCCGCGTAAAGCAACATGGCGAGCCCGC
>JAJRXG010000156.1 GCA_024276375.1 Bacteroidota bacterium
ATTTAATATCAATAGTCCCCGGCAAGTAGGAGAGGTCTTATTTGACGATTTAGGCATACCATATAGATGGAGAAGGACAAAGACCGGCCAGTATTCAACAGATGTTGATAAATTGACAGAGTTGTCATTTCACCATGAGATCATCGCTAAGATCTTGGAGTATCGCATGTATTCCAAATTAAAATCTACTTATGTTGATGCTTTGCCCAATATGATAAATCCTCGTACAGGGCGTATCCATAGCAGTTTTAATCAAGCTCGGGCGGCAACGGGAAGATTGAGTTCCGAGAGACCAAACCTTCAGAATATACCTATTAAGCATGTCGCGGGCAGGGAGATCAGGAAGGCTTTTGTCCCTCGTAGTGATGAGTACATATTATTGGCTTCTGATTATTCTCAAATAGAGCTGAGATTGATCGCCGAGATCAGCAAGGATGAAGCGATGATGGAGGCCTTTATCCAAGGGCATGACATTCATAAGGCTACAGCAGCAGGTGTATATGGAGTTTCGATTGAAGCAGTAACCCCTGAACAACGGCGCAATGCGAAGACCGTCAACTTTAGCATTATTTATGGAGCGGGCTCAACCAATTGATCTCGTCAATTGGGTATTTCCCGTACTGAGGCTAAAGAGTTGATAGAAAATTACTTTAAGAACTACAAGGGTTTAAAAAAGTATATGGATGAGATTGTCGCTTCGGCAAGGGAGTCCGGGTATGTAGAGACCTTGATAGGACGTAAGCGATCCCTCCGGGATATCAATTCTCGCAATGCACTTGCCCGAAGCAATGCCGAGCGGATGGCGATCAACACGCCCATTCAAGGATCCGCTGCGGATATGATAAAGATAGCAATGATTAAAATAGATCAACAGATGTATAAAGCCGGATACAAATCCAAGATGGTTCTTCAAGTTCACGATGAATTGGTATTTGATGTCTATAAACCCGAACTTGAAGAAGTTCAACAACTCGTTGAAAGAGAGATGAAAACGGCATTGCTGGATCTCACGGTTCCCATACTTGTTGATTCAGGAACGGGACAAAATTGGTTAGAAGCTCATTAGAGAAGTCGTAGGTTTAGGGAATAAATTAATTTTGTATACTAAAGGAAGGTTAAAGTCGGTATCACAAGTTAGAGAGTAGTAGGATGTATGCGTTGTTATGTAAAGAATATTGATGATAAAAGTAGTTTATAGATCTGTTTATGCTTGATTTAAGTTCATTTAGTGTATTGAAGGACAACAAGTCTCTGATTGTATTGATGATACTATCTTTTATTGCAGTATTTATAGGAATTGTTGTTACCAAGGATTTTCTCGCTTTCAATGAAACCCGTATAGGGTACCATATCTTTGACCCTGTTATATCGTCTTTTAGACCGATCAAGCTCAGTCCATATATTTTTTATTTGACCTATGGAAGTGTTTTTATCGGGCTTCTTTATTGCATGACTTCCCCGGAAGGGGTGATCAAGACCAACTTTGCCATTCTCAGCCTCCTGATTTTACGAATGCTATGTATGTATTTTTTGCCGTTGGAGCCACCAGGAGATATCATTCCATTAGAAGATTGGTTTTTGGCCAATACGACGTATGATCACAAGATGCTTGTCAAGGATCTTTTCTTTTCTGGGCATACGGCATCCGTTGTGCTTCTTTATTACATGATTGATAACAAGCACCTCGCGCGGATTTATCTGGTGATAAGTGTCATTGTTGGTACTATGCTCATCCTGCAACATGTACATTATACTATTGATGTTATTGTAGCTTTTTTATTTGCACCATTGGCCAAGGCATTGGGGGATTGGATGGCCAATAAAAGCATGCTCTATACGAGGTTTTTATTATTGAAACCAATCAGGATATTGAATTCCAACTAGCTCATTTACATTGAGGAGTTGCATATCCAATATATTAACTCTATATAAAGTATGAATACGATTGTTCTATTTGATGGTGTGGAGCGTGAGGGATTGTTGCCATTGACTTACCTGAGACCCGTCGCAGCTTGCCAAGTAGGGATGTTGACCATTGCTGAAAAATGGCAATATCTGTTAGGAGCCAAAAGTACATATGCAACAGTGCCATACATACAGGATATATATCCTCGGATCTCTGTTTCTACTTTGTCCAAATGGATCAATGGTGCGGTGCTGCCTTCTTATCATTTAGCGGAAGCCATCGATAAGCTGCAGCCAGGACAACGATTGACGACAGATGATCGGCTCATCGCTGCGTGTCCTACGGGGGATATATTGAATACCGATGATCTGTTCAGAGATATTGAAAACATGCAAGCAGTAACAACTAAGGCTGAGTTTTTGACTTTTCCTGAGGATGTATTGACTCATTGCGATGAGCAATTTAGAATGGACTATAAGCTCTTGACTAAAGGGCAAGTCTCGGGACGAATACCAAGTCACGTAGTGTATCGAGGGAAGGATATATTTATTCATCCCACTGCACGGGTGTATGATTGTCTGCTCAATGCAACAGATGGGCCGATTTATATTGGAGCTGATGCCGAAGTTATGGAAATGGCTGTGATAAAAGGGCCTGTAGGAATCGGAGCCAACAGTACGATCCATGTAGGTGCTAAGGTTTATGCGCACACCATGTTGGGACTGCATTGTAAGATTGGTGGTGAGATTAAGAGATCTACCTTGTTTGGATATACCAACAAGGCACATGATGGCTATCTCGGAGATTCGGTTTTGGGTCAATGGTGTAACCTTGGAGCGGACACCAATGTTTCCAATATGAAAAACACCTACGGCCAAGTACGGTTATGGAGTCCTCGGGAGGATGCTTATCGGCTTACGCAACGACAGTTTTTAGGTATTGTAATGGGAGATCATACGATGAGTGCGATCAATACAGCATTTATGACAGGTAGTATGACAGGTGTGTTTGCCAATGTGTTTGGCACCATCAATCCATCCAAATGGAACCCCTGCTTCTCTTGGGGTAGTCGTGAAGTAGCTTACAATGTTGAGAAAGCTATAGCTGTAGCACAGCGGGCGATGTCACGACGGGATATCCATATTTCTGAAGCCTATATACGTGCATTGAGACATATAGCTGACCAATGATGAACAAGTGGAAGCATTGGTTGTCGTATGTCTGGGATATACAAGTAGATTTTAGGAGTTCTGAATACAATCCTGATCTCATAGTTTACCTATCTCAAGGTAGATATCAATTGTGCACAAAAGAAGCTATTTATTCTCATGAGGACAAATATTACAACTTCAGGAAGATCTTGCGTAGGTATGTAAACTATGATGGATTGAAGGGTAAGAAGGTCTTGATATTGGGACTCGGTCTGGGAAGCATACCCATCTTGCTGGATCAATTGGATCCGGGTCAATGGGATATCACGGCAGTGGAAATAGATGAAGAGGTTATAAATCTGGCTCAGGTATATGGATTTCCCAAGATCCAATCTCCCATCAGTGTCGTATCAGCTGACGCTGCTGTATATGTCAAGATATGTCAAGACTTTTTTGATTTGATATGTGTGGATATCTTTGTCGGAGAGCATACTCCACAGAAGTTTAGGACTTTATCTTTTCTGGAGACATTAGATGCAATGACCAATCCCGGAGGAATGGTTATTTATAATACTTTGGCAAATACATCCGAAGATAGAAAGGCCTCCAAGGATTTCTACCAACAGGTTTTTAAGAAGATATACCCCTCGTCCAAGAGCATCAATGCACATCGCAATTATATGTTGTTGTCTCATCAGCCTAGCATGAATCAGGCCGGCTGAAAAGGAAGAGACAACCTTCGATTGAAGACATACTTAGCTCCCTGAGAGTAAATAGCTGATATATTGACAGTCAATGACTTACGATCCTCAAATGCGGCAGGGCACTTAGATATGACAATAGATACTCTAGTGTGTCAGAAAAATGTGCTACAATACGTCTTTAAATGACTACATTGATTGAAAAAGGCGATAAGATCCGACGATTGTTCTATTTTTGTGGGAGCAAGATTACATGAGAAGAAGAAAGGACTATGATTAACATCAATATTTATCTCCTGATAGGATTGACCATTGGTACATTGTTGACGGGTATTATTTTAGCCTTTACAGTCAATTTTTGGTATTCCTTGCCATTGTTAATCATTGGGATCATACTGTTGGTAGTCTATATTTTATTTGGAAGTGTGAATGCGGCTGCCAAATATATCCAAGAAGGAGATTTTTCGGGAGCAGAAAAGAAGCTCAAGTTGACATGGAAGCCGGACTGGCTGTATGTCACACAACGTGCTTTTTACTACATCATGAAGGGATCCATTGCGATGGATGCCAAGGAGATGAAAGTTGCAGAGGCTCATTTTGACCATGCATTGCAGATGGATTTGCCCTCTGACAATGAGAAGGGTATGGTACTGTTGCAACTGGCCAATATCAATGCTTCTAAAGGTAAGTGGGGTGCTGCCAAGAAGTACTTTAGAGACATAAAGAAACTAAAAGTTACAGAGTCTCAGATAAAGGAACAAATTGATCAATTTGGCAAGGCTCTGGCCAATAGTGGACAGATGAAGGCGGCTCGATCCATGGGCAAACAAGGAATGCAGATGATGCAGGGAGGAGGTAAGAGTAAGAGACGACGACCCAAGATGCGGTAAGAGACCTGTTTCGAAAACCTTCAAAGGAGCACGTCTTTTTGCGTGTTATTTTTTATTTTATTCTATACTTCCCCTTTTAGTAGATTGTATTCTAAATTATTTGAAAAATGATTTAGATATTTGCAATAAAGCGTTGTGTTGCCCTATCTTTGTCTTGTCGTTCGAAGGAATTGGACTGATACAATTTTTGATACTGTGAGGTGATGAAAAGGTAGCCATGCCCTCTTGTCTCGGGGGTGGGGAATGAGCGACAAACACAAGATAGGGGTTGACCACACTTTGTTCTTTGTCTTGAGGCTAAGCGCCCCGTGAAGGTTCGAATCCTTCTCTCACAGCAATAACAAAAAGCGTTTTATCACACAGATAAAGCGCTTTTTTGGTTTTAAGACAATGGAGAGAAAAATGGAGAAGAGTTACTCATTTGATCACATTGGGAGTTAGATAAGAGTCTTGGATTTTCGGAGTCGATTGGAATTTGAAATTTTCCAATTAGAGGCTTTAGAAACCGTAGATTATCAGAAAGTATCCATATAAGCGCCAGTAAAAATGAGATTATCAAAATATTATATTTTGTTGTTAAAATATTTGCATCAAAACATTGCGTGTCCTTATCTTTGTATTGTTGTTCGAAGGAATACAATCAATACCAATTTTTAATACTGTGAGGTGATGAAAAGGTAGCCATGCCCTCTTGTCTCGGGGGTGAGGAAAAAGTGATAAACACAAGATGGAGGGTGACCATATAACTGTTGTCTTGTGCTAAGCTCTTCGTGGAGGTTCGAATCCTTCTCTCACAGCCATAATTTTAAAGAAGCGTCTTGTCATCATGATAAAGGCGCTTTTTTTATCTTCCGATTTTGGTATCTTGCCCATTGTGATTGAGACATAATAGAAGTTTTATAGATATGAAATACCGCAATATATATGTAGCTGCGAGTAGTCAGCACGTGGGCAAGACAACAAGTACACTAGGATTGGTATCGACTTTTTTGCAAAAGAGATTGAATGTGGGCTACTGCAAGCCGGTAGGCCAAAAATTTTTACATTTAAGTGATTACTTTGTCGATAAGGATACGTTGTTATTTGCTGATTTGATACATTTTGATATTCGTCCGGAGTATCATAGTCCGATTGTTTTGCCCAGTTCGATGGTACGATCCTTGATCAAAGAGCCTCAAGATATGGATTTTGAGCAGAGGATAGTGAGAGCCAAGGAGTATTTGAATCGCGTTCATGACCTTACGATTTTTGAAGGTACCGGACATCCCGGAGTAGGGAGTGTAGCTGGATTGTCCAATGCACGGGTGGCCAAGATGTTGGATGCAGGAGTGATTATGATTTTGGAAGGGGGAATTGGTAGTACGATAGATATGTTTCATATGTGTACGGCGGTGTTCAGAGAAGAGGGAGTACCAATCATAGGAGTAATCATCAATAAAGTTCGTCCTGACAAGTATGACATGGTCAAGGACTACCTACAGTTTTATTTGGATAGATTGGGTGTGCCATTGTTGGGGATGATGCCCTATGATGAGTTGCTGGGATATCCTCTCATGCGTACAGTGGCCAAGGCATTGAAAGCGACGGTGACAATGAATGAAGACAAACTCGATAATCGAATCGAAAACATGCTTGCAGGGTCACTTGTAGATCTCAAGGAATTAAAAACGGTACGCAATCACTTATTGATTGCCAGTAATCGGACTATTGACAGAGCCATTAAGAAAGTAGAATCTTTTTCCTCCTTCAAAAGTGTTGATGACAGTCCGTTGTGTGGGATTATACTCACAGGCGAAGGCGATATTGATGATATGTCCAAAAAGTATATTGAAGAGCATCAATTGCCACTCTTGAGAACCAACTTTGATACTTATGGTGTAGTCCTGAAGATCAGTAGAATCGAAGTAAAGATCAACCGCAGCACGCCATGGAAGATTCGGCGCGCCATAGATTTGATCAATGCCAATGTGGACTTGGATCGCCTTCTTGATAGTGTAAGCCTGTAACTTGATTCAACCACTGACAATCGCAATACGCCGGAGGATTCAGAGATGGTTTGGATATGGAGGTGAGATCATCCAGACGTACTATTGTTTTCAGTTCAGATCTATAATCTATCTAAGAGGACGGGTACTTATATCAGACAATGTCAGCAAGAGATCTGTGGATCGGAGGAGTGTTAATTTTGGCAATATGATTCGCAGGTTATTGTCTGACGAGCGAGCCCATGTCGAAGTTACGATCGATATGGGCTGGAATCATCTCATATTGATACAGACAGATAGCGAGGGATATTTTAAGACCCAAATAAAAGTGTCCGAGCAGCGACCCACTTACTTGATGCTGACTACGAGTACCAGAGAAGATGACCTGACAGATTCAGAAATATCGTTTCGAGTACCCATCCGGTTATATGGTGAA
>JAJRXG010000157.1 GCA_024276375.1 Bacteroidota bacterium
CTTGTTTTAGATAATTATAACTACGGCGGAGAAATTGATGGTTGGCCTATACCCACATTTGATATAACATCTTATCTCAATCAGAGCATAATTGAAAAGAACGGCCAATTTATAATTCCAAACACACTATGGTCATATGGTAAAAAATTAGATAGGACCAGAATAGAAAAACATGCATTGTTTTTAATATATAACAAAGACAACAAATCTATAGAACCCACTGATATCCGAATGCCAAATAAATTTCTTGATGATGGAGATAGGGAGGGGTTGTTTTCGTATGACTCTAGTGATAAAGGTATAACATACCTCACTTTCTCACAAGATCATACCATGTATAAAATCAACTGGACTAAAAATGAAGTAATTAAAAAGAGAATAATATCCTCACAATTCAAAGGATTTTCTGGCTTTAAATACAAGGATCAAATATCTTCTCCGATGCTTTATTATATGCAATACTTTTCTTATAAAAACCTTTACTACGATCGCTTTAAAAACATTATATATAGAATCATCAAGCACGACCAAGTTCAATCCCTGCCAAAGAATCAGTCATTTACATTTGAAGATTCGAGATACTTTCACGAATTCTCTATAATGGTACTAGATACGAATCTAAATGTCCTTGGAGAATTTGTAATTGATGAAGAACAAAAATATGTTATGAACAATATGTTTGTTGGATCAGAAGGATTATATATTTCGAGAAACAATCCATACCATCGAGATTACAATGAATCTACACTGGATTTTGATGTGTTTGTTTTTGAATAGAGTTAAATTTTTTCGTAGTTTAATAGCCATAATATTTCTCACATTTATTGTAGTGAGCCATATCGAACTGATACAAATTAGAGGACACTCAATGTATCCAACTTTAACCGATGGGAGTCTATACCTATTAAAGAAACGTAATATTGCCTATATAGGCAGGATTACAGGTTTTCGCCCCAATTTGATAGAAAGAGGAGAAATATGGGTTCTTAAAAAGGGTAAATTTCGTTCTATAAAGAGAATAGTAGGATTGCCCAATGACACTTTGGAACTTTGTAAATCAGGGATCTTTGTCAATCACCACTTAGTCGGTATTCCATACAAAACCTCACCCACCAATCAAGAAGTAATAGAAATTATTCCTAAAGAAAAATACTTTGTCTTAGGTGACAACATCCATGTCTCCGCTGATTCGAGACTATATGGCTATGTTGATCAGAGGAATCTATTGGGATATCTCTTTCCCATAAAACAAGCACTCTATATGTCGGAATACTGATCAATACAATAAAGCTATTTCGGACAATTACATGGACGTAGAAGCAATTCAAGGCTTGAAGAACAATTTGTTACATTTATTGACGACTACAAGGATATCGCTCCAATAGAGCTTTGGAATATCCCTTCAAGTAACCAAGCAACTAATTAACAAATCAAGCTAAAAAGGTGTCGCTCCTACGGAGCTTTCCAAGTTCCACAAACCACGCAGTGCCACAAATCTAAATGGAAACAGAGATATGGTAAAAATCTAATTGTCACATTATATCTTCAGGAACTACTAAGTTTGTCGGATGATCAAAGCAGTGATAGATATCGGCACCAATACGGCGCACCTCCTGATAGGGGAAGTACAAGATGGTCAATATATACGCCAGATACACAGGCATAGAGTGTTTACTTATCTCGGCGAACAGGGATTGGATTCGATCCATGACCATGCGTGCTCAAGATTATATCAAGCACTGGATAGCTTTCACCGAGCTATTAACGATTATGGAGCCTCCTCCGTGATGGTACTCGCCACAGATGCCCTTCGCTCTGCGAGCAACGGTAGTAAAATAGAATCGGAGATCCGAGATAGGTATGGGTGGAAAATACATATCATAGATGGCAAGCAAGAAGGGAAACTCATATGGCAAGGTGTGCTTCAGTCATTGCCTCAGCCCTATTCCAATTATATCATCATGGATATCGGAGGGGGAAGTGTAGAGTTCATCGTTGCCATAGAAGGACAAGAGGTAATGATCGAGACTCTACCGATGGGCATATCCCGCCTTTACAATCTGTATCCCCGCGATGATGGCAATCACAAACATATGGAATCCTATATCCTTTCTCTAGCAACAGCAGTTATACAACGATCCAAACGCGCTCATGACGGGATCGTCTTTATAGGCAGCGCTGGAACATTTGAAGTCTTCTTGCCACCAGAAGTGTTGAACGACCCAGAGAAAAGGTGGTGGCTCATTGACCGCACCCTTATATCTCAACGATACCGAGAGAGTCGAACTCTAACGGAAGCTGATAGAGCCAGTATGGAATGGATTCCCAAGGCACGTACCAAGTACATTGTTGTAGCACTGGCATTAATGGAGACGGTCATCAAGGCAATCAACCCCAAGAAGATCATCATCTCCAAATTTGCACTCAAAGAAGGTGCCATTGTTCAGGATCAAATCGATCTATAATATCAGTATTAGACTCAGTTTAATATTTATTTAGAGTGCTCTAATTTTGTCTGGATGCGACAAGGATTCGATCCTTGCCTTGTAGGTCACTTTCTACTTCGGCTTGCCAGCCTCTATCTGCAAAGATCTCTTGTATCTCTACGGTATAGAAGGGATTGAGCTCTAAATATATCTTTCCATCCTGATGAAGATGTACATCGCCAAATCTCGCAATGGCCTTGTAAAATACCAATGGATCTTCTCCCGCAAAAAGTGCTTTCTCCGGTTCATATAGTAGAACATTGTCAGCCATAATACTCCGCTCGTATTCAGCTATATACGGTGGATTGCTTACGATGATATCAAATCTCCCCATCTGATCCCAGACACGTTCATCCAAGAAGTCAAAGAGATAAAATATAAGCTGTGCTTTTAGTTTTCTTGCGTTGATTCGAGCCACATTGAGCGCATCCTTGCTATGTTCAACTTCAAACACACGCAACGATGGCTGTTCCTTCTTGAGGGTAATACCGATACAACCCGACCCCGCGCCTATATCCATCACATCGTATTGGCGGTGACTCCCTTTGAGATCCCTTAGAACTCTATAGACCAACTCTTCTGTCTCTGGTCGAGGGATCAAAACATGCTTGTTGACTTCAAACTTATGACCATAAAAATGTGCCACGCCCGTAATATACTGTATAGGTTCTCCTTGCAATATTCTATCAATCAGTGGTTGAATTTCCTCATCATTCAACCATTGATCTTCCCGATTGATGTTCGTAATCCCATACTTATCTTCTAACAATAGACTGATCATCTGTTCGCTTTCGCGACGCCCATACTTGGCTTCAATAGCCGAAGTCATCAGTGCTGCTGTCTCTGCAATTGTCATATGCTTAATACTCACTAATCACTCACTCCAAAGATGTCCACCACAAAATACCATAAAGATTGAAATCATACTCTTCATTTTTATACCAAAACGCGATATCATTACGATCAACATTGAGCACTCCTATCAATCATACGACAAAGGAAAATTATATCCACCTGTCGGATAGCCTGTTAAAGTACGATACCACTTCTCATATCTTAATCCATTGCGATGTTTACGCACAAATCGATTTTTAAGCTCAGGAACTTTATACTCATATCCATATGCTAGACATAAGTCTCTTA
>JAJRXG010000011.1 GCA_024276375.1 Bacteroidota bacterium
AATGGCAAGTTTGCTCAAGCGATTGAACTCTTTGATAGCTTGGTTTTAGAAGAGGATTATACTGAGTTTTTAACACTTCCTGCTTACCGGATGATTGCTCAAGAAAAAGACTAAGCATATTATAATTATAGAAATACATTTATAAGAAAAACAAAAATTTAGAATAAAATGGAAGAAACAAAAAAGTACGACCATCAAATGCTTGAAATAGACTGGGCGACCAATCCACGATGGAGTGGTGTAGAACGTCCCTATAATGCTGCGGATGTTTTAAAGTTGCGAGGCTCGGTCAAAATAGAATATTCACTTGCCAAGCAGGGAGCTAAGAAGTTTTGGCATAAATTGCACACAAAGAAATTCGTTGCCGGCTTGGGAGCACTGACGGGCAATCAAGCGATCCAAGAAGTGGCAGCAGGATTGGAGGCGATATACCTCTCAGGATGGCAAGTCGCGGCCGATGCCAATATCGCCGGACATATGTACCCTGATCAGTCCTTGTATCCGGTCAATTCTGTCCCCAATGTCGTTAAGCGCATCAACAATGCATTGATGCGCAGGGATCAGATTCAGTCGGTATCCGGTGAGGGCAATATAGATTGGATGGTACCGATTGTTGCTGATGCGGAAGCTGGTTTTGGTGGCAATCTTAATGCCTTTGAGTTAATGAAGGCTATGATCGAAGCAGGAGCATCGGGCGTACACTTTGAAGATCAACTATCTTCTGCCAAGAAATGTGGTCATCTCGGTGGCAAGGTGTTGGTACCTACTCAGGAGGCGATCAATAAGCTCATCGCGGCGAGGCTTGCTGCGGATGTATGTGATACATCAACCATAATCATTGCTCGTACGGATGCAGATGCCGCCAATCTGATCACTTCTGATATAGACGAGCGTGACCATAAGTTTATCATTGGGCCACGCACGAGTGAGGGTTTTTATGAGGTTCGCAATGGACTTGAACAGGGTATTGATCGTGGATTGTCATATGCTCCTTATGCCGATCTGATCTGGTTGGAGACTTCTCACCCGGACATCGGACAGGCAAGGGAGTTTGCGCAAGCCATTCAGGAACAATATCCCAATCAAAAGTTAGCCTACAATTGTTCGCCGTCTTTCAATTGGGCATCCAAGTTGAGTGTCACTCAAATGGAAACCTTCAGAGAGGACTTAGCGGCATTGGGGTATGCCTTTCAATTTATCACTTTGGCAGGATTTCATGCCCTCAATACTTCAATGTTTGAAATATCCAAGGCCTATAAAGAGCGTGGGATGGCAGGATATTCTGAATTGCAACAACGAGAGTTTGCGTTGCAACCTGAGGGATTTGCTGCGGTGAAGCACCAGACTTTTGTTGGGACTCAGTATTTTGATTACATACAGAGTACCGTTCAGCGCAATGCTTCTACAGTGGCCATGGCGGGGAGCACTGAGACCGCGCAATTTTAAACAGTTAACTCATGAGTACCAATATTTTTTTGTAGATAACCTCGGAGGAATTGATGTTACCATCTTTTCCTCTGAGATTTTGTTTCATCCGTTTTTGGACATTCGTTATGAATTTTACCAAGTTTTCCGATCAAGTATTTGAAGATCTCATTCCTTGCGATGTAGCACATCTCATATTGGGAGATTATCTGAGGTACCACCATCAATATAAGCGGATCAATAAGCGGGCGCGCATACGATTTGAGAGACGTGATTGGTAGGGTTTGCAGATGGACAGCACGGAGCGGATTACGCAATACAAGCGATTTGTAGCGAGCACGACAGAGGATGTTCGTTCGATCCTCGGTGAGGAGATACATGACCGCAAGGTGTGGAAGGAGATACGGCATCTTTTCTTTGAAGAAATTATAAATTTTAATACACGCAATATAGCGGAGACTTATTTTAATTCGGTATTTAGACATTGTCACCGCGAGAATCAAAAGATTGATGCCGAATTGATGTTTATACATCCTACAGTCAATTATCCTCAATCTCGTTCTGCTATTCCTATTTTCAATACTATATTTATTGTCAAGCCGATTCGCAATGCCATCAGTCAGATTTTGCATTTTTATCAACTCAATGCACCATTTGAAGATTTGGATCGGGATATTGACCTCATTACGGAGGAGATTCACAGGATGTTTGATACAAAGGCCAGAGGATTTAAGTCGATGAGATTAGAACTGATTAAATCGTTATTTTTTAGAAATAAATGTGCTTATATCGTAGGAAGAATCGTTATCGATCATCAAGTGCAACCATTTGTCATTCCGCTCCTGCATGAAGAAGGAGGCATATATGTGGATGCCGTTTTAATGGAACAAAAACATGTATCCTCGATATTTAGTTATAGCCGATCTTATTTTCTGACGGATACCGATATCGCCATCGAGATGGTCGAGTTCCTCCATTCTATTTTGCCCAATAAAGCGCTTAGCGAATTATACAATTCTTTGGGTTTTATCAAACATGCCAAAACGGAGTTTTATCGCGAGTTTGAAAGACATATGAAGCGGACTGAAGATCTGTTTATTCCTGCACCCGGTATCAAAGGCATGGTTATGACCGTCTTTGCCTTGCCTTCTTACAATATGGTTTTTAAAATCATTAAAGATCGATTTGCACCACCTAAGAGGGTCACTGAACGCATCGTAAAAGAAAAATACAATATTGTATCTATGCACGACCGAGTGGGTAGAATGGTTGATTCACATATGTTTCACAATTTAGTTTTTGATCGCCATCGGTTTAGTGATGAACTTATTGAAGAGCTCAAAAGTACTTGTGCGTCCAAGTTGATTATTACTGATGAGACTATTGAGATAGCGCATCTGTATATCGAAAAGAAAATGATCCCATTGGACATATATCTGGCTAAGGCGGATGATAGCGCAACAGATCAGATACTCAAGGATTATGGTCTGGCGATTAAGGAACTCGCACAGGTCAATATATTTCCCGGAGATTTGCTGTTGAAGAATTTTGGAGTGACTCGACGTAAGAAGGTCGTCTTTTATGACTATGATGAGATCGAATATGTTACAGATCTAAAGTTTAAAAATATTCCCGTAGCCAAGAATGATGATGACGACTGGATGGATGATACTTGGTTTACGCCTGATCTCAATGATATCTATCCCGAGCAATTTCCTCCTTTTATCGTCGGAGACCCCATCAAGCAACGGATGCTCATTCAGCATACACCTGAGATTTTTAGCGCCTCATTTTGGCTGTCTGTACAGCAACAACTAAAGGACGATGTGATTATCTCAGTTTTACCATATCCTCAGGAGTTGCGCTTTGTCAATAAGTGTAAGAAGGAATCGAAGGTACGCACTCGTTCTAAAGTGGCATGATTTGAAGTAGGCGGGTTACGGTGTTGTTGAGAGGATTTTTACTGTGGTCTATGATTCTAAATGTTACGTTTTGATTCTGTCCTCATGAGTGGGGTCTCGTTTACTGATTGTTGTAGAAGCTCTTGGAATTATCTCTTTTTAGAATCACGGGGCATATTGTGATTGGTGTTATACCGCGGAGGCCGAGGAGGGTAGAGTATAAATTATGTCACTATCTCTATCAGCTCGGAGCTTCCGGTAGAATAATCATCACAAGTCCACTGCCATGATTCCAATAATCGTAAGCCTTCTTTAGTGACCATGATTGTTGTCTTGCAACTCCCTGTTTTAAACTGCCGGGCTTGATTGATGTGTTGATATGTGAAGATTAGCTCATGATTGGTGATGATGCCGCTTAGCGTGCCCCACAGCACACTTCCTCCTTCATACGTAGCCCAGATGATATCACCTTGTTGACGATAATGAAAGACTGTTTCATCTGAGACTTCGCCATTGGGAGACTGGCTTATGGGCTTAAAGTATCGATTGTGAAGACTTATTTTCATTGAGTATAATGTTTTATTTTAATGTCAAATATAAGTAGTCGTTCTCCCGAGAGGTATAAGTGAATGTCGATCAAAAAGGGTTTCTGTAAGTAAGTTAATTTGTAGAGATCCTGATTGTATCATTGGGATTGAATGGAATCATGTATCCACCTGTTTCAATCTTCATCTTGGTGCTTATGCTGTCGGTGGTGACATTGCTCTGATACGCATATATGGTTTGTAGTGCAGGAAGTTGGGACAATGTCTGAATTCCTTTATTGCTCACTGAAGTATTGTTAATATTTATAACATTGAGGTTTATTAAGTCGTTGAGGTGTGCGATTCCCCGATCTGTGATCCTTGTATGATCTATCCGCAAGTACATGAGATTTTGCATTTTATTAATCTTAGAAAGGTCGCTATCGACAATGGATTTGTGAGTGAGTTGTAGTCTGACTATGTGAGTGCTGATGAGTTCTAGTGCTTGCCAGTGTTTGGGGTGAATCGTATCCACATTGATAAAATTTACTTCCAAAAACGGACTCTCTTGTCCGGCGGGCAACACCAAGACATTCATCGATTGTAGTTGGGCAATGGCGCGTGGCGAAGGGATTGGGAGTTGGACATCCGGCAATGGAGCGGGTATTGTATTTTGGTGTGATGGGGCGGTGGTATTGTGCGTAGTATTGATCATTTGTTGGATCAATGACAGCAGGGTGTCAGATGGTTGCAATGATGACATCTGGGCATCGAGTGGTGCACCTTTTTTTATCCACCACTTCAACAGTATTCGTTCGCTATCAGTCATTTGTAGTTTTCCCTTGGGCGGCATATGCTCGTCGTCGTGTATGGGCAGTTCGAGACGGCGGATGAGATCATTTTTTTCAACATTGCTATCGAGAAGATTGAGTTTGGATTTGCCGCCAGCCATGATATACTCGCGGGTGTCCAGTCGGAGTTTACCTTTTTTCTTGCTACTGCCGTGACACCTAGTGCATTTGGATTTGAGTATGGGCTGAACAAGATCATGGTAGGCCATGGCCTGATTGATATCGGATATTTGAAACTGTGGCGGTTCTTCAAGTGATTCGCTGGGATCTTCGGGAGACAGAAATCCTGCTCCGTGGGTGAGTGTTCCACCTAGATGACCGGTGACACTTATTGCACCGATCAAAGCCAGTGCATACCAGTGCATGAATTTAGAATTTTTTTCGGACTGATACCATACGAGGGTGATGAGCACTGTTGTTATAATACCGGCCCACATATGATTGTTGATTTCCGAGCTATATCCTTCACTGAGGCCTAAGATATATCCTGAAATGCTGGCGAGGTAAGCGGAGAGTGCTCCGATTCCATACGTAAGCGTACGTATGTTTTTGGGTATAACTTTCCATTTGCAGTAATGCAACCATTCATAAGCAACCGATAGGACTATGATACCGATGGGCAAGTGCAAGATAAGTACATGAAAGCGCCCGATAACTTCTATTAATTGATTCATCAATTCTTAGTATATCGAGATCTCCAGAGATGCATCATATCGCGATTGATTGTCCAATTGTCAGCCAAAGGCTCTCCAGAAGCAAGTTGCGTCCACATATATGGTGGCGGTCCAAACTCTGTGGTCATGGTGAGTTTCTTATTTTCTCTTATTTTATGATCTACAACAATATCCCACCAATTGAAATGTGCCAATACCGCTTTTTCAAATTGTGCATCTCGATGATCGGGGATTTGCGGGCCTTGAGGAAACCCAATGCGTGCATGTATGTGATCAACATGAGCCAAAGTCTGATCGACAGTACTTTTTATATCTCCTAAATACGATTCATGTACGTTGCACCAATGGGAGATATCCAATGTAAGCCGAAGATGGTTGTTCTGTTG
Source organism: Bacteroidota bacterium (assembly GCA_024276375.1). GTDB lineage: Bacteria > Bacteroidota > Bacteroidia > Chitinophagales > Saprospiraceae > JAJRXG01. The sequence continues at coordinate 5,762 of JAJRXG010000011.1, forward strand.
GATATACCGATTGCACACATGTGCCGCATACATTAATCTCCCTCGATGTGTCTCGTGATAAATAGGAATATTGCTTTTCGATTGATGTTTGTGGCTTAGATCTATAAAGGACTGTCCTTGTTCAATGGTAAAATAGTCTTTTCCGGAATGACAATTGATAAACTGGGGATGCAAGGATATGGCTTGCCTTAGAGATGCCTGAAAAGAATTATAATGTTGGTGATAATTGCTGCCCCAATTTCCGGCGAGCAAACCTAGCTTTAAATTGTATTTTTCAATTGTTTCGATCAATGTAAGAGATTGGTTTTCTTTCATCGGAGTCCATACTTCTATTCCGTCATAACCTTCTTCTTTGGCTTTGGCGCAGAACTCGTCCATGCTCCCCTTGAACCCCCAATTGGTAGCATAAATCTCCAGTTGTAGTGGTGATTGAATATGTGATTGTCTTGGAGCAATCCAATGCGATTGCAGTGCCATGAATGCTCCTGCCATACTTGTGGACTTTATAAAGGATCTTCGATCTTGCATGAGCTTTACGTAGTTTATAAATTCTAATTATGCGATGATGTCTTTGATTACCGTTCCTTGAACATCCGTCAGTCGAAAATCTCTACCTTGGAAGTTATAAGTAAAGGCCTCATGGTCGAATCCGAGTTGATTGAGGATGGTCGCTTGGATATCATAGACGGATTGTTTGCCACTGATACCTTCATAGCCGATCTCATCTGTTGTGCCATGAGAAAATCCCTTTTTGATACCACCACCGGCCATCCACATTGTAAACGCATCGGGGTGATGATCACGTCCTGTATATTGTTGTGAGACACCATTCCTATTTTCTTGCATCGGCGTTCTGCCAAATTCGCCTCCCCATACCACAAGAGTTTCTTCAAGCAATCCTCGTTGTTTTAAATCCATAAGGAGAGCCGCTATGGCGCGATCTGTCTCCCGGCATTTATTGATCATACCTACTTCCAATGCACTGAATTTATCTACACCATGTGAGTCCCAACCCCAATCAAACAATTGCACAAACCTTACGCCTTTTTCTACCAGTTTGCGAGCCAGCAATGCATTGTTGGCAAAACTCTCTTTGCCAACCTGAGTCCCATACATCTCATGAATATAATCGGGTTCGTCTTTGATATTCATAACTTCAGGAACGGACATCTGCATTCTAAATGCCATTTCATATTGCCCGATTCTGGATACTGTTTCGTTATCTCCAAATTCTTCAAAGGTAAGCTCATTGACTTCATTGATAGCATTGATGGCCTGCCGTCTGATATTGCGTGTTATTCCTTCAGGATTGCTGAGATAAAGTACGGGATCCCCTTTTGAACGACATTGTACGCCTTGATATACGGAGGGCAAGAAGCCACTACCCCATATTTGCTTGCCGGCATCGGGTTGTACTCCTCCTGAAGTGAGCACTACAAATCCCGGGAGATTATAATTTTCGGATCCCAATCCATAAGTCGCCCAACTACCGATGCTTGGTCGCCCGGGCTGGGCGCTACCGGTATGCATTAACAATTGCGCGGGAGCATGGTTGAATTGATCTGTATGCACTGCTCTTAAGAAACTGACTTCATCAACCACTTGAGTGAAATACGGAATACGATCTGATAGCCATGTTCCGGACTGACCATAGCGATCAAATTGGGATTGGGCTCCAAGCATCAACGGGGTACCTCTGATAAATGCAAATTTCTTTCCTTGTAATAACGACGGGGGGCAAGGTTGGCCGTGAAGTTTGGTGAGCAATGGTTTGTAATCAAATAATTCGAACTGCGACGGAGCCCCTGCCATGTGCAAATAAATTACAGATTTGGCCTTGGCGGCAAAATGCGGAGCCTTTGGCGTCAAGGGATTGGTAATATCTCGCGCGTCGATGCCGGAGCTTACTGTTTTATTAGAATTGTCACAACCGCTAAGCATTGAGGTCAGTGCCATGGCGCCCAGACTTAATCCACATGTTTTTAAAAAGTTCCTTCGTGTGCTGAGTGACAATCGATGTAGAGATAGTTCATTGAGTAGTTTTAGTGGATCAGTTGACATGGATTACTTATTTAACAATTCGTCGAGATTCAATATTGCATTGGCAACGGTTTGCAATGCCATTGCACCGGGGGTTATAATCGTATCCGATGAAGTGCTTGCATATTCTTGATATACCTTGTGATATAGATTTTGTAATAATTGATTTTTTCTTTCATCGATTGGATGTCCCATTCCTAGTTTGTAAGCATAGTTGATCTGATCGGCGAGAATATCGCCTCCTTCTTGGGTCATGCGTTGCGCTAAACACCGCGATGCCTCTACAAATACGGGATCATTGAGCGTAATTAGTGCTTGCAATGGAGTGTTGGTCCGTATCCTTCGTGCCACACATACTTGCCGCTGACTCATATCAAAAGTTTCTAATTGTGGATATATGCTGGATCGTTTGACCATTGTATATACAGCTCGTCGATACTGATCTTCTCCTTCGCTTTCCTGCCAGTCTTGACTGTTATACGGAGTTTGCCACAATCCGGGAGGTTGAAAGGGCATTACAGGAGGGCCATACATCTTTTCACTTAGAAGTCCGGAGATGGCGAGCGCTTGGTCTCGGATTTGTTCCGCACTAAGTCGTATCCTAGGGCCACGGGACAAGTATTGATTGTAGGGGTCTCTTTCTTTTTTTAACCTTGTATTTTTGGCAGATTGTTGATACGTTTCTGTCAGTACTATTGTTTTTATCAATTGCTTAATACTCCAATGGTATTGGTGCATCCATCGGTACGATAGTAGATCCAGTACTTGGGGGTGAGTGGGCAGTGCTCCTTGTGATCCAAGATCTTCTGTGGTAATTACAATGCCTTGACCGAATAGTTGCTCCCAGATCCTATTGACCAAAGTACGTGCCGTCAAGGGATTTGATTTACTGACGATCCATCTAGCAAATGCTAATCTGGGCTTCTCTTCTGATGGTGACAATGGAGGCAAGACAGACGGTACACCGGGTTGTACTTCTTCGGTTTTTGACAGCCAATTGCCTCGATGAAAGACATGCGTCATCCTGTGTCGATCCGGAGGATTTTCGATCATCACCAAGGTGTGATCCGGTTCGCTCTCCAGTAGCTTGTAAAATAGATTCTTGTACTTGTTGTGCTCAGGGTGTTCTCTTCCGGGAAATGACTCGGTTGGGTAGAACCAATCAAATAAAGCGCCTTGATAATTTTTATTATTGAAAGTATTGTTTTGGTATTGGAGATAAATGTCCCTTACGCCGGAGATTTCTTTAATGGGTATTTCTTCAATCCAAAATGTCCAGTTTGAGTTTTTGAGCTGAACTCGAGCGATCCGCAATCCATTGAGACTATCAGCATAGATATTCAATACACCTCCGGATCGAGGTGTCAGAAGGCGCGTGAGTATCCTGTTTTTTCCGGTTAAATCCATTCCTTTGATACGCGCAGACCCATCCTTGCGCAGTCCTAGATATTTGGTGTCGTAATGATCGGCATTGATGAGTGCATCTGTTTCTATCGAATAGATGACCGGTTGTGTCGTTTTCAGAAATGATGCTATTTCCTTAGCTCGTTGTGCAGAACTTACTTTATGAATCCACTGTTTTATGGCATTCAGTTCGTTGATTTGAAGCGAATCAAATAGTTTAAAGCGTGGATAATCTTCACCGGTATCGGCATCTCTTGTATTGTTGAGGAAGGCAAAGGATCGGTAAAAATCCTTGTGAGGAAATGGATCATAAGGATGACCATGGCATTGGACACAGGCCATTGTCGTACCCATGAGACCTTCCCAAGTTGTACCTACTCGATCCACTATCGCACGGACGCGATACTCTTCATTGTCAGAGCCTCCTTCATCATTGGTAGGTGTATTGCGATGAAACCCCGTTGCGATCATCTGCTCATCTGACGGATCTTCTAACAGATCCCCGGCGAGTTGTTCGATGATAAAGTCGTCATAAGGTTTGTCTTCATTGAAGGACTTGATCACATAATCGCGGTATGTCCAGATACTGCGATTTTGATCTTTCTCAAATCCCTTACTATCCGCATAACGCGCGATGTCAAGCCACATACTAGACCATTTTTCCCCGTATTGAGGCATCGCTAATAGGGTATCTACCAACTGTGCATATGTCCAAGGATTATCATCTCTAAGATATTGTTCTTGTAGATAAGTAGGGGGCGGGAGACCGATGATGTCCATTGACAATCGTCGGAGCAGCGCTCCCTTCTCCGCTCTTGGATTCATATCCAATCCTATACTGTGTAGCTGTGATCTGATCTCTTGATCAATGAATGCTAGAGCTGGAGTTGTATGAGTAGGTAAGGCGATCAATCCCAAAGCATCGGGTTCAGGAGAACTTGTGCTTGGTGGTTCAAGAGGTTGATATGCCCAATGTAAGCCCCATTGTGCACCTTGATCTATCCATCTGGTTAAAAGTTGGATATCTTCTTCACTTAACGGAGGAGCATCAAGTGGCATTCTTTCTTCTGGATCAGAGCTGTGCAATCGTTCGATAAATGGGCTGTGTCGTGCATCGCCAGGGATAATAGCTGGCGCCTCAGAGTCCGTGTCCGACAAGGCTAATGCTCTAGTCATCAAGGAGAAATTGTGCTTCTTCTTGACTCCTCCATGACAGGAGATACAATGCTTGTTAAGGATTGGCTTGATCTGAGTATTGTAATCGACCTCGTTTTCTTGACAGCCTAAGACTATGCAGACAACAAGTAGTAGGCTCAGGTGAGTACGGTACTTTTGAGCAGCATTAGCAGTACATACTTGTGATTCTATTTGTGTCATTTTCTGTTGACTAAACTATATGTATTGCTATCATAGGCACAAGCATCAGCTTTCTCATCAATTCATTTGGGTAGAAGACGCACCGTGTGACGGTTCAAGCGTTTGAAAATACCTTTTGACAACAAAACAATAATACAAGGTTTTACGGCTACTTCCCAACGCATTGGTTTCTTTTTGTGCTTTATTGTTTTGAGACGTTTTAATAATACGGTAATTTTATATCTTGTGGGTGAAGACATGATATTATATGGCTCAATTTAAAGATCTTTCCGATTTTCATCATTTGATCAGTGATTTGTTTCCAACGATGGATGCGCGAGAAGCGATGGAAGCGTATGGGTTAAATGAAGAGCAATTGGCGTTTTATGAAGCGCATGGCTATCTTTCTCATGTTCAGATCTTAGACGATCATCAGATCGAGTATCTCCGAAAAGATCTAACTGAGTTGATGCAATCTGAGCAGTCTAATAATGAGTTGTTTTATGAATTTCATCTGAATGAGTCTGAGGACGAGAATTCAGTTTTATTTCATTCCTTGGGGCATTGGCGGGTCAGCCTTGGGTTTCACGACATTTTGTGGAATCCTCGATTTGTCGTTGCCGCATATCAGCTTTTAGGGGAGAGGTCTGTTCGGTTTTGGCATGATCAGCTTTTTTGTAAACCTGCATATCATGGAGGGGTAGTGGCTTGGCATCAAGATTATAGTTATTGGACGAGGACGATACCGATGCAGCATTTGACATGTTGGGTCGGATTGGATGATGCAAGAGTTGACAATGGATGTCTGCATTATATTCCTGGTTCTCACAAGTGGGATCTATTAGATCGTACTAATCTCGCTGGATCTATGGATGGACTTATGGATTTTCTATCGGAGGATCAAAAAGCAGCATTTGAGAGTGCAGTAGCCATTGAGATGCCCAAAGGATATGGTACTTTCCATCACCCCTTATTGGTACATGGGTCTTATGAAAACCGTTCTCATAGACCCCGTAGGGCGTTTGTTCTTAATGTGTTTGCCGACAATACATATGCAGCCTCCGATGAACCCTTATTGAACGGAGTCCCGCAAGTCCCGAGAGGGCAGAAACTCGAAGGCCGGTTTTTCCCTTTACTGTATTCCACAACCACTATCGATTGAAGCCTTGATTTGCTGATGCCTGACCAAGCCTAGTGCCTTGCGATCCACGATCAATAAAAAATGGTTGCTTCTACTAGCTGATGCCAAGAGGATTGGCATAAAGGATTGAGTCCACTCCGGAAACTCACAAAATCAAAAATGTTTCTTTTGGTTTACCTGTTGTTCGGCAGACAGGCGACCTTTACACTTTTCTCAATTAACTGATACTCAGGCATCACAGAATCTCAAAAACCAAAAATATCATCCAAAATATTCCTTTTTGTGGAAATCGTCAGATTCCGGAGTGGGCTCAATGTTCTATCAAAAAGGGTACGCGAGCCGTTTCTAACCTTAACTATAATTGAGGAATTGAGCAAATTGGATAAAATAGATGTGCTATTGGAGGTTTGTGTAAATACAGAAGTGATTTCTTCGAGAAAATATGTATCTTGCTTATGGAGTGTTTTGTTGTTATTTTCAACTTCTAAGTTACTCATTATAAGCGACTTAGATGTAATAATGAACACTCCATTTTTATTTTATTTTAGTGCCGAAACTTGAGTTATCTTACAAGAAAAACTTATATTGCTCTACTGTCCGTGATTAGGCTATGCACTAATCATTAATGAAAGACAATTGTACTACAGTTATCAGTTCAGGAAAACGCATCACTTACAAATTGGAATCCATCAATGTAAACAAAGTATTAAGAAAAAGCTCATCTGTCATAATTAATGGTTAGCTTTGTTAAGGTCGATTATGTTTAGTACTATATAGTTTGATTGTTCAATGAGTCGTTATTCATTAAGTGAAAGGGTGTATGGTGAAATGCTAGAATTGTTAAACAATCAGCATTTTACAGAATGTCAAGGCTGCAAAGATGATATGAATTTTCTGACGGATGATTGGTGGTTAAGAGATACAGCAGTGATCGAAAATATAGTCAAGAGAGAAGGGATGTGGGAAATACATTTGGTTTTTGCTCACTATATTGAACCACAAAAATTAATTAAACGTTTGATTTCTCGGTGTAGCAGTCGAAAAAAAGCCATATTGAGTGCTGGTTTTATGAGAAGATTAGCAGCTAAGGATCAAAGAGGTACATTAAAAGTTAACATAGAGGATTTTGGTTTATGTCTAAGTTGAATAAAGTACATTCTACGTTGAAAAGCCTTATGTTTATCCCACGGAATCAGCTAAATGGGTGAATTAAATACAAAGGAGAGAATTATAAAGGCTTCTATCAGGTTGTTTAATGAGGTAGGTATTTCTAATGTTCGGCTATTACAGATTGCGGCCGATGTTGGGATAAGTCCTGGCAATCTGGCGTATCACTTTCGTAATAAAGAGGCCATTGTTGAAGCCATATATGATGATTTACAGGTAGAAATATCTCAAATACTTTCTGCTTTTAGGATCTACCCCAACCTTATGGATTTTGACCTACAGTTAATGGCATATTTTACATTTATTTTAAAGTATCCATTTTACTTTCTTGATCTATTGGAGATCAAGCGGCACTATCCTGCTATTTTAAAGAAACGCGAAAGTCATATACAAAAGATGGTAGGACAGATCCGCATGCGCTTTGACTTTAACGTCAATCGAGGCATTCTGATAAAAGAACCATGCAATGACCAATATGATATATGTTCTGAAAGCATATGGGTGCTGATAAGTTTTTGGATGCCGCAAAATGTCATTCGAGGAACTGAAGTTTGTACCAATGAAAAGGCTTTTAGAGAGTTTATTTGGAATCAAATACTTCCATATTTTACCCCAGAGGGAAAAAAAGAATACAATCAATTGATCAAGCCCCTCATTATCGGATCTCCTTACAACAAATAGCGGATCTCCGGCGCAGATATACGAAATCATTACCGTTAGATTTGACTTCACTTCTAAAATCCTTGGTCTTTTTAACTGATTACTTGCGATTCTTTAACCAAATACATTAAAAGACATGGACTTAAATACCTGTTTTTCAGCAGATAAGCAAATAATTCTATATAAAATAGAATGTTCTTTCTATTTTTCAATGTCCTTTTACTATATTTGGCATGGAATTATTATTTGGAATAGAGTTGTTGTTAAACAATACTATTCAA
>JAJRXG010000158.1 GCA_024276375.1 Bacteroidota bacterium
GCTTTCATGCGCTCTTCAAATTGACCGCGATACTTCGTTCCTGCCACAAGCGCCGCCAGATCCAACATGACGATCCGTTTGTCGTACAAGGTTCTCGATACCTTTTTTTGATTGATGCGCAAGGCCAATCCTTCTATGATTACAGTCTTGCCCACTCCGGGTTCGCCGATGAGAACGGGATTGTTCTTCTTTCTACGACTCAGTATCTGAGAAACACGCTCAATCTCAACTTCTCTGCCTATGATAGGGTCTAATTTGCCTTCCTCCGCCAATCGAGTGACATCTCTACCAAAATTGTCCAATACAGGTGTCCTGGATTTGGTGGTACTCCTACGAGTAGATCGACTACCAAATGAACTCGCGGATTCCTCTTCTTCAATGGGAAGATCACTATCAGTGGCATCCTGAATATACTCAAAACCTCCTTCCTCTTCCTGGGTTACAAACTCCAACTCGGCCCGATAGCCATCATAATCTATATCAAAATTATCTAATATCCGACTTGCCAAATTGTCCTTGTGCTTGAGTATGGACAACATCAAGTGTTCAGGGTTGATCTCATCATTTTTATACAACTTGGACTCAAGAAAGGTGACTTTCAAAACCTTCTCCGCATGTTTGTTGAGTGGGATATTGCCCATGTTGAGATTCGAATTCTCAGCCTTGTAGGATTTGGTGGACTCCTCAACTTGATACTTCAACTGTTCGAGATCCATGTCCATCGAATTGAGCACCTTGATTGCCAGATTCTCTTTCTCTTTGAGCATACCCAACAGAAGGTGTTCGGTACCGATATAATCATGTCCCAAACGAACCGCTTCATCCCTGCTTAGGGAAATAATCTTTTTAACCTTTGGCGAAAACTTTCTGTTCATAATGCTTTCTTGTCTTCTTGAGTTTATAGTTTACTTGCTTGAACTTCAATCTCTATAACAATAATAAGAATAATATAACGCCACTCAATCATGATTCATGTACAAATAGCCTTATTCTTTGTATTTATTGCTTAGTAACAAAAGTATGCCAAACAAGGTTTACTACCGTTATTGTCAGTCATTCTACCTAAAAGACTAACATTTTGTCAGGTTGCCCCTATGGTTATTGATCCAACTATATGGATGCTAAAATAAACATATTATAGTTATTCTTAATATATTGTACTGGGATTTTGATGTTTTATGCTTTTACAATGCACTTTACATACGCTAAAGCATATATTTGCCGTCAATTAACTGGATTTACGAATACATATGAAGATCAATATCAATAAAGAAGATAGATATACCGTGCTCGCATTGGATGAAGAGAATCTTAATTCGATCATTGCCCCGGACATTAAGAGTGAATTCATTTTTCTTCGCAACGAAGGTGTTAAAAATTTAATTTTTGATATGGCTGCGGTGAAGTACGTTGATTCGTCCGGTTTAAGTGCGATCTTAACGGCCAACAGACTTTGGAATTCATACGGTGTCTTTTTGCTGACCAATGTCAATCACCCTGCTGTTATTAAGCTCATTAAAATATCTCGACTGGAGAGTATTCTTACTATTTTGCCTACACTTGAGGAGAGTATAGATTACATCATGATGGAAGAACTCCAGCGTGAGTTGAGCAATACGGGAGAAGAGGAGTGACAAGTCGTTCATATCCCGATTTTTACTTGCAGGTACTTGGTGCCAATAGCGCCATTCCTCATTTGGCAAGGTTTCCATCGGCATTTATTTTGGGACATATCAATCATCTGTACCTCATAGACTGTGGGGAGGGTGCGCAAATCAAAATGTCGCAATATCATGTCAGACGGTCTAAGATAAACCACATTTTTATCAGCCATTTACATGGTGATCATGTACTCGGGTTGCCGGGTTTGCTCAATTCCTTTTCTCTCAATGGTCGCCAAAAAGAATTGATCATTTACGGACCGCTGGGCATCAAGCAGTTTGTCGAGACCTTCCAAGCTGCCACTTACGCGCATCTCACTTATCCCTTGAGGATTGTCGAATTGGAGGGTGAACATGAACGATCCTTAGGGCGGATCGATCATCTTGAAGTCTTTGCATTTCCACTGGTGCATAGGGTGCCTACTTTTGGATATCGGTTTACAGAGATTTATGATGAGTTCAACGTAAATCCTCAAGCCATATCCAGATATAACTTGTCGGTTGAAGAAATAAAAAAAATTAAAAAAGGCCAAAGTATCACACGCAATGAAGAAGTGTGGAAGGCCGAGAGATTCACTTTGCCTAAGAAGCACTCTCGTTCATTTGCCTATTGTTCGGATACTTGCTATCATCCGCCATTGGCAGCGTTTGTGAGTGATGTGAGCCTCTTGTATCACGAAGCCACCTATCTACACAATCTCCAAGCAAAGGCGAAGCAAAGGATGCACAGTACTGCTGATGAAGCAGCCCGATTGGCAAAAGCAGCTGGTGTTTCAACATTGATCATCGGTCATTATTCAAGCCGCTATTCTGATCTTGAACCGCTCTTGGATGAGGCACGCGCGATATTTCTTCGTACAGATCTCGCCATAGGAGGAAAAATCTATCCCATCGGATAGAATTCAGACAATCTTGTAACTTTGATGAACATAAGTAATTTCACAATATGTTCTTTCGTATATTTTGTATTTCCTTTCTTCTGTTTCAAGCCATGAGCCTATTTGGGCAAGAGCGGGTTATGAGGGTGAACAGTCACTATCAAGCGGAAATCAAGACCTTGACGCAGGAGTCCAAAGTCATGAGAGGTATGTCCCTTATAGAAGAGTATGTGGATGCCACGCGAGATTTACATATCAAACTTACAGAAATGCCTGCCCCACCTTTTCAAGAAGGAAGACGGGCACAATTGTTTATGCAGGTGATGCAGCAGTATGATTTGGACAGTGTATGGATGGATGGAGTGGGCAATGTGTTGGGATTGAGAAAAGGGACTGTTGGCGCAAAGACTGTATGTCTCGATGCTCACTTGGACACAGTTTTTCCGGAAGGTACGGATGTAAGGGTTAGAATGCATGGCGACACGCTTTATGCTCCAGGCATTGGTGATGATACAAGGGGGCTTGCTATGTTGATTGCTGTTCTGCGGGTGTTAAATGATGCAGATATCCACACTAGTGACAATGTGTTATTTGTGGCATCGGTGGGCGAAGAGGGACTTGGAGATCTAAGGGGCGTGAAGCACATCTTTTCTGAAGGGCCCCAGATCGATAGTTGGATTTCCATTGATGGGGGAGGAAGAGCCAGTGTTGTCACTCAGGGGTTGGGTTCTTATCGGTATCGAATCATATTTAAAGGCTCCGGGGGACATTCATGGGGCGCTTTTGGATTGGCTAACCCACATCATGCACTCGGCGAAGCCATTCATCTCTTTGTGCAAAAAGCGAACAGATTCACTACCTCTGGAGATCGCACGTCGTATAATATCGGTGTTATTTCGGGAGGGACATCGGTCAACAGTATTCCGTTTGAATCATCCATGGAGATCGATATAAGATCCGTCAATCCACTGCGTTTGGATTCATTAGGAGGATTGCTCGAAGAATCAGTTTATGAGGCATTGGAAATACAGAACAAGATGCGCAGGATTGGAGCTCCACTCACAGTTGAATTTGTCCAGATTGGCAATAGACCTTCCGGTGAACTACCAAGAGCGTTGCCACTCATTCAAAGAGCCTTGGCTACAACGGCTTATATGGGTAAAAGACCTGTCATAAGACGGGGCAGTACCAATGCCAATATTCCGATTGCCATGGGTATCCCGGCAGTCACCATAGGCCGTGGAGGCATCGGTGGCAACGCACATGCCCTTAATGAATGGTGGTTGGATCGCGACGCCTATAAGGCAACCCAAGGGGCATTTTTACTTCTTTTGGCGCAATCGGGTATCTCGGGGTGATGGCTCAGACCAACCATAGGCTTTACGGATTTTGTCATAGATGGCAGTGTTCTCGTATATACCCGAAAATATCTCTGCTCTAGGGCCGTGACTATATACCGGTATCATCGCCCCGGTGTGATAATCGGATGTAAATGCCGCAACAATAGAATCCATCTTGGATTCGTATTGGATCGCCAACCCTCCGGTCTCATGATCGGCCGTAATCACAACGAGAGTCTCGCCGTCCTTTTCGGCCCAATCTAAAACTTGTCCTACTACTTCGTTTAACTCCTTCCATTCATCAATGACATAGGATGCATTATTGGCATGGCCACCCCAATCTATCTGCGAACCTTCAATCATCAGAAAAAAACCATCCCCATCATGTGCAGATAAATGAGACAACCCCATCTGTACAGCCATCGGAAGATAATCTCGTCCTTGAGAATGAGGAAGGGGCTCCTTATTGGATGTCAAATAACCAAAACGCTCTGATGGATCTAAGGTGATCTCCTCAAGTTCTTCGTCAAAGTAGGTGGAGATGCGGTATCCTCTTGAGCGCAACTCCTCTATGAGATTGCGTTCATCTTTGTCTCGACCATCAAAATATTTTTTACCACCTCCAACGAAAAAATCTATCTCCGTCTTCAGAAAATCTTCGGCAATTTCTTCATAGTTCTTCCGGTGTCGGTTGTGAGCAATAAAGGATGCAGGAGTGGCGTGTACTATAGACGAAGTCGCAATTAATCCAGTCGCCAATCCTCTGTCTTCAGCCTCTTCCAACAAGGTCGGCAACGGCAGACTGTCGCTATCAACGGCAATAGCTCCGTTGTATGTCTTCTGTCCACATGCAAATGCCGTAGCACCTGCCGCACTATCCGTAATCAAGTGATCAGAAGAGTAGGGTTTGTGAATGCCTATGTACTGACATCTTTCATATTGGGATTGATTGCCATTGCTGTATATGCCCGCCGTCATTTGTGTCAATCCCATGCCATCTCCAATGATTAATATGACATTCTTAGGTTGTGTACTGTGAGGGGTTGTTTCAATTGAGCCGCTATCAACAATAGATCGAGATTGTGTACACGACATCAGAACAATCACTGAGCATTGAATATATAGTAAACATTTCTTCATCTTCTGTTTTTGTTCGTTCTTTTGTTCAGTTGGCAATGTAGGTATTCCTTCACAAAAATAGAGCCCAAAGGGATATTGATTGGCAAATCTGAGACTTTGTAACGTAGCCTCCCATTGGTTTGATTATATGTTCACGTTTTTTGATAGCGCTTACCCGGAAGAGAGCGTATCAATCCTTTAAATTCGAGTGAGAGTAGGGTGGAAGACAGATTGCTCATCGTCAACGATACCTCCTTGTGGATCCAATCAATTCCGGCTTCTTCGACCTTGCGTAAACACTCTATTACAGAGGATTCCTCTGGCGTCAATTGGACAAATAGCTCTGGTTGGCGGATCTCCGGAGATTGTTGCCGTTCTTCCCATCGCATAATGTAGGCGATATCATCGGCCGATGTGATAAGGTGCGCTTTATGTTGTTTGATGAGTGCATTGCATCCCGCAAATTTTTCATCCTTTACCCTTCCGGGAAATGCAAAGACATCTTTAAAATATTGATTGCCAAACTCTGCAGTGATCAATGAGCCTCCTTTGGAAGCCGACTGGATGACTACAA
>JAJRXG010000159.1 GCA_024276375.1 Bacteroidota bacterium
ATCCACCTCCACCTGTGATTCATCATCCGGAATATCGTCTTGAATCTGATCATATGGTATGTGCTCCAACCATTGGTCGAGTTCTTGAACCAGTGCATAGAGATCCTCTTGACTATTCATTCTTTTTGATCGCTTCTACGGCTTCTCTTACACTGCCTTTCAGAAGCAATGTCTCATGTGCCTTTTCATAAGATAGTCCGGTTTCGGCCATCACCATCTTTGTCCCTCTGTCCTTTAATTTGGCATTGCTCAATTGCATATCTACCATCTTATTGTCAACTACTCTTCCGAGCTTGATCATGATAGATGTCGATATCATATTGAGGATTAATTTCTGGGCGGTTCCGGATTTCATCCGGGTACTTCCCGTTACAAACTCTGGCCCTACTACAACGACAATCGGAAAATCTGCTTGATCGGCAAGAGGACTACCATGATTGCAAGTGATGCAACCAGTAGCTATACCATGCGATCTGCAATCTTTGAGACCATGTACGACATATGGCGTTGTCCCTGACGCCGCTATCCCGATCACAAAATCACGATCGTCGATGTAAAAACCCTTCAGATCCTTCCAAGCCAAATCCGGATCATCTTCTGCATGTTCTACCGACTTGCGAATGGCCTCATCTCCTCCTGCCATTACTCCGATGACTATGTCCGCCGACACGCCAAAAGTAGGGGGACATTCAGATGCATCTACGATTCCCAACCGACCACTTGTACCTGCTCCAATGTAGAACAATCGACCTCCTTCCTTCATCCGTTCATAAGCCGCGTCAATGCAACGTTCTATATCCGGCAAGATCTTGCCTATCGCCTCCGGTACCTTTCGATCTTCGGCATTAATAGCAGTGATCAACTCAAAAGTGGACATTTTGTCCAGATGGCGATAGAGAGATGTTGTTTCTGTAGTTTTTATCATCAATACTATTTTAAAGGTTATGATCTGATTTTTGATGATATCATCCACAGACCTAAGAAAGTGAGTAAACCATTTAAGGCAAGTGTCAAAAATCCAAACTTAAACCCATTGAACCAAGCCTCTGAATTGGAATCAAACATCCAAGCAATCAATGGCGCCACCAGACATATGGCTATGACCCATCTGTCAATAACCTTTCGCTTCGTCATCATTCCAAAACTAAACAATCCCAAAATAGGCCCATATGTATATCCCGATACTCTAAATAACTCATTGATAATCGCGTCATTGTTCAAACTTTTGAACAAGAGAATCATCATAAAAAGGATCACCGAAAACCCTATATGCACCTTTAATCTCAATGATTTTTTTTCTTTTTCGGTTCTCTCTTTTTCTTCAAATCCTAGAAAATCTATACAAAACGAGGTCGTCAATGCAGTCAATGCAGAATCCGCACTACTATAGGCAGCAGCCACTAGCCCTAAAATAAATATTACTCCGACAGCCGGACTCAAGTGATTCATCGCTATCTCGGGAAACAGCAGGTCGGATTTGGCCGGTATCTCAATCCCCTCTCTCTGTGCGTATATGTATAGCAATCCTCCCAGAAAAAGAAACATCAGATTGGCAAACACAAGTATGATGCTAAACGTAAACATATTCTTCTGAGCATCGCCAAGTGACTTACACGTTAGATTCTTCTGCATCATATCTTGATCCATGCCTGTCATCACAATGGCCAAAAGTGCCCCACTAAAAAATTGCTTAAAGAAATTGTTGTCGTCCTGCCATCCACCTTCAAAATAAAACATCTTGCCGAATCCCTCCTCCTTGAAAAGATCCCACAACCCTCCATATCCCAAACCCAAAGATTGCGATATAGCATATATCGTCAATGCAACCGCCCCAAGCATACATATCGTCTGAATAGTATCTGTCCATACGATCGTCTTTATCCCTCCTTGATAGGTATATACCCAGATGAGTACTATCGTTATTGCAACAGTAGCCATAAATGGTACATGAAAGGCATCCATCACAAAGGTCTGCAATACAATGGCCACTAAAAACAATCGAAACGACGCCCCTATGATCCGTGACAATAGAAAATATCCCGACCCCGTCTTATATGATACGATTCCAAATCTCTCCAATAGATATCCATATATCGTTGTCAATCGTAGTCGATAATACAATGGCATCAGAATGGTCGCAATCACAAAGTATCCTACCAGATACCCCAATACCACTTGCATATATGACAAGTTCATATTCAATCCTTGCTTACCCACAACTCCGGGTATCGAAATAAAAGTAACCCCGGACAAGGACGCCCCAATCATCCCTATGGCCACAAGTAACCACGGTGATTGCCGGTTGCCGGTAAAGAAAGTTTTGTTGTCTGCTCCCCTACTCGTGATGTAAGAAATAACGATTAAAAACAAAAAGTAACATATGATGACGGAAAGCGTAAGAGTCGGATTGAGTGCATTCATAAGGGCTAATGTAAGATCATTTTAAGCTTCACCTAGACAGACTGACAATACTTTTCTCCAAGGTTGCCAACCATAAGCACGCATCAGTGCACTATTGTGCCAAATAAATCCAAAAAATCCTCCTACTATGTTGCACTCTTCTTTCAGTTGATGAACCAATTTGATAGCCGCATCCGGTTGTAACTTCATGTGATATCTCAATGTCACATCCATCACTACATAGGGATATATCCACAATGACGTCTCCTCTTCGCGATCCAAGTCATACCACTTGAATCGTGATGCGGTTCCTGCTCTAAATCCCGCCATATCAGGAAATATCATACTGTGATCCTCCTCAATCCCCACATCCAATAACCTGCGATAGGTTTCCGGAAGGGAAATCTTTAAAAAATGCTGCCGACTCATCTTGAGCGAACCTGTTACCTTTGATAGATCTTCATATTCATCTTTCAGATGTCCTACAGACTGATGCGAAGCATAAGAAGGATGCCACCCAACCCTAGCCCATTGCATTATGTCATGGATGATCTTGAACCAATCATTTGTACCCACTATATGATTGAGGTCGTATGGAGGATTATAGTGATTTAATAAGAATATTGAGACGCCATCTCGATCCAGAAGCAGCTCTCGAAGCTCACCGTATGTGTCAAATGGATCTTTGCCACCAAACCAATACCCCACTCTATCCTCTATCCCTCCCCAATTGCCGGAAATCAAATCTCTAAAAATACCCAAG
>JAJRXG010000160.1 GCA_024276375.1 Bacteroidota bacterium
ATAAAGATGGATTTCTATCTACTGCTCCAGTCAAATCCTTTCCTCCCAATGGATACGGACTTTATGACATGGCAGGCAATGTTTGGGAGTGGTGTCAGGATTGGTTTGATATGAACTTTTATGCTGCAGATGAGGCCAAACTAGCAGATACACGCGGCCCTGATGTTGCCTATAACCCGATGATGCCCTATCAACAAGAGCGGGTCATCCGGGGCGGTTCTTTTTTATGCAATGAGGCGTATTGTTCGGGATATCGCAATGCACGCCGAATGGGATCTACTGTTGATACCGGTTTGTGCCATACGGGATTTAGGTGTGTGAAGGATTTGCCTTGAGGTCTTTCTTCTCTCTTATTTTTATCAATGGCATTACAAACATGCAGGATCGATAAACCTGTATTTTGACAACTGTTTTTGAGTTATCCGTTTGGAGATATACGACATCCACGGTCTTTTCATACTTTTGCGGCACAAAAATCTAAAGTATAAACTATGTCAGGAAATAGAACATTTACGATGATAAAGCCCGATGCCGTTCGAGCAGGACATATCGGCAACATCCTCAAGATGATCACGGATGCGGGGTTCATGATCAGAGCGATGAAATATACACGCTTGTCTTCGGACAAAGCCGGCCAATTTTATGCTGTCCATGCAGAACGGCCATTTTATAGTGAGCTTGTGGAATTTATGTCCTCGGGTCCGATTGTGGCTGCCATTCTGGAGAAAGACAACGCTGTTGTGGATTTTCGTACGTTGATTGGTGCAACAAACCCTGAAGATGCAGCTCCCGGGACGATCAGAGCACTCTATGCCTCCAATGTGGGAGAAAATGCCGTCCACGGTTCGGATTCTGATGAGAATGCCGTGATTGAAGGAGCTTTTCATTTTGCCGGAACAGAAGTATTTTAGATACTATGTGGATAGGATTTCTTTGTTGAGATTACTGAGAATGTCCTCGTACGAAAAGAGTACATTTGCCACTTCGAGTCATGGATGATATAGATATACTAAAAAAGAAGCTACGCACACCACACAATGTGTTGATTTTAGCGCATCGCAATCCTGATGGCGACGCCATAGGCTCTGTGGTAGCACTTAAGCTATTTTTAGAGCAATGTGGTCAGGATGTTAAGGTTTTACTGCCTTCAGAATACCCTTCGGTGTTTCAATATTTGCCTTCACTAGAGGATATTATCATTTATGATTTGTCCAGAGAAAAAGGCAGAAAGTCGCTTCGCGCTGCTGAGTTGATCTTCTGCCTAGATTTTAACAGCTTGGATAGAGTGGATCCATTAGCCATGGAAATCACCAAATCAAGTGCTTACAAGGTGTTGATCGATCATCATTTGGATCCTGAGCCTTTTGCGGATTGGTACTTGTCGGATACCAATAGCAGCTCTACTTGTGAATTGATCTATCGCTTTATTGAAGCCTGGGGCGCAACAGAGAAAATCAATATAGAGATCGCCACTTGCCTGTTTACGGGGATCCTTACAGACACTGGCTCTTTCAAATATGCAACCAATCCAGAAGTTTATCGCATCGCCGCTGAACTCAAGCGGATAGGGGTAGATGATTATGCTATCAACGACTATATTTTTAACAGTTGGACTAAGCGACAGATGACGATCCTCGGCCATGCGTTGCGCAATAGACTTGAAGTGATACCGGAACATCATGCCGGAATCATCACCTTGACACAGCAAGACTACCAGAAATACCAGATTGCAAGAGGAGATACGGAGGGACTCGTCAACTATATTTTGATGATCAAAGGAATCAAGTTGGCGGCATTTATCCGTCAGATGACCAATGGAGAAATAAGACTTTCTTTACGTAGTAAAGGTGACATATCCGTTCAGCATCTGGCGAGAGATCATTTTTCTGGTGGTGGACATAAAAATGCAGCAGGAGGCTCTTCTCAACTCCCGCTCGCTGAAACAATAGAGAAGTTTAAAAATGTATTACCTCAATATATTTGATATACAGTGCAATGACATCAATTGAATTCATGATACTTTATTGTGTATTAAAAATGACAACAAAAAATTAAATTTTATGACAATCAGAATTCTTATTTTAATTTCCATTCTTGGCCTCTTTGGCTGTTCATCTGACCAAGTAAAAACCCGGCAGGGTGCCGCCTCGGGATATGAATATCGCCTATATAAAGATGTCGAAGGGCCAAAATCTAAAATTGGCGATCAGGTATATTTCAATATGGATATCTACAACGATAAGGATAGCTTACTGCAATCTTATCGTCAACAGGATCCCATACCTTCCGTAAAGATTCTCGATATCAATGATCCCAATAGAAAGCAAAATGCCATTGTAGATGTGTTGACAGATCTTACAGTGGGAGATAGTGTCGGAGTGATTGTTCCAAGGGATTCAGTGCCCGGTCTTCCACCGGGTTTTGAAGATGTCGAATATATCGAATATCGATTGGTGGTTGAAGAAATCATCAGTGTAGAGGAGGTCCAAAACCGAATGACAGAATTGCGCGCCAAACAGCAAGCCGAGATGGATGCCTTTCAAGAAGAAAGAAAGGAAGTGGAAGCCATAGCTCTGAAGACTATCAAGGACTATAAGGATCAAAAATTAGACCTCATAGAAACTCCCGGTGGTGTCAAATATATCATTCACGAATTGGGGACGGGCAAGAAACCCGTCGCCGGTATGATGGCATCTGTAATGTATTATGGAGCATTGGTGAGCAATGGTGAGCACTTTGATGATGCATATCAACGCGGAAGACCATATTCTTTTAGATTGGGAAGTCCCGGTGTGATCGAGGGATGGCAGGAAGCCGCAATCAATTTTCCGGAAGGAACCAAGGCCTCCGTTTTTATCCCGGCTAAGTTGGGTTATGGCGACCAAGGATCGCCACCCAGAATTCCGCCGGGTGCTGAACTTTACTTTTACATGAATCTTACCAAGCTCTTGTATTGATGAATCTTTATTTCTTAACCTCTTAAACGCAAGGACATATGACAGCTGAACAGCTGAACGAACTAAGATCGCGATTGTCAGACCTGAGGAGGTATCTTTGACATTGACAATCGTTTGTTGCAGATAGAGGACCTCGAAACACAATCTCTTGATCCTGAGTTTTGGACCGATAGAGAACGTGCCGAGGAGGTGATGCGAGATCTGAAACTCCACAAAAATTGGGTCAAACAACTCGATGGACTGGAGGAGCAGATAGGTGATGTTGAAGTATTCTATGAGTTTTGGCAAATGCAAGAATCCACAGAGGAAGAAGTAAATCGTGCCTATAAACAGGCGCTGAAATCCCTCGAGGATGTTGAATTTAGATCTACCCTCAACAAACCGGAAGACGAGTTGTCCGCCATTGTCGAAATCAATGCAGGAGCTGGAGGTACGGAAGCATGTGACTGGGCAGAAATGCTCTATCGGATGTATGTGCTATGGGGAGAAAAGAGTGGTTATAAGGTCTCCGAACTCAATCGAGTGGATGGTGACGTGGCCGGAGTGCGCAGTGTGGAAATCGAAATCACGGGAGATTATGTGTTTGGTCTTTTGAAAGGTGAAAACGGCGTACACAGATTGGTGAGGGTAAGCCCTTATAACGCTCAAGGCAAAAGGATGACTTCCTTTGCTTCTGTATTTGTTCATCCCCTCGTGGACAATCGAATCGAAGTTGAGGTCAATCCAGCGGATTTAGAATGGGATACTTTTAGAGCCAGTGGAGCTGGAGGTCAACATGTCAACAAAACAGAATCAGCTGTGCGTGTCCGGCATCTGCCTTCAGGAATCGTTGTGGAGTGCCAAGCCGAACGTTCGCAACATATGAATCGAGAAAAAGCCGTCCAAATGCTGAAGTCTCGCCTCTATGAAGCTGAGTTGGAACGATTGAGAGCCGAAAAAAGCAATATTGAGGCGGGTAAAATGAAAAATGAATGGGGCTCTCAGATCAGATCTTATGTCTTGGATGACAGACGCGTCAAAGATCATCGTACCAATTTTCAAACTTCACAGACCGATTCTGTGTTGAATGGAGATATTGATGAGTTTTTAAAGTCTTTTTTAATGTGGCAAGGTAGAAGTGGCTAAATACCTGATTGATGAAGTCATCGTTGTGCAAATGGTCGAGAGACTGCCGATGCGTTGGTTGGCAATACCTTAGTATTTTTGTATTACATAGCTTTGGATATCCTATTCGTAAAGAATATTGTCTTGTAAAACATGTACTTACAACTCATTTTAAATTACGCTGTTAGATAACTTCTATATCTTAGAGTAGAGAGGGAAGGGTAGTCAAGCGATTTTTTTTTCGAGATAACTTATGAAGAAAGATACGGACAAAAAGAATGTAAAAATCACCAAGGCTTCATTGGGGTCTGCTTTATCGATGTTTCAATATCTACGACCCTATAGTGTGTATTTTTATGGTGCTTTGATTTTGCTTATCGTAGGAAGTCTATTGATGATGGCCATAATGGGTATCCCCGGGCAGATGGTGAATGCCGCAACAGGCGAAAAATCCATTCTGCCTTTCTCCTTAAATCAATGGGCGATGATCATGTTTGGATTTTTGGCTGCACGTGCCCTGTTGTCATTTGCCCAGACCATGCTATTTGCCAATGTAAGTGAACGTGGTATGGCCGATATCCGTAAAGATTTGTACAATAGATTGATCTCTCAACCGATGGACTATTTTGAACAGTATCGCGTTGGAGAATTGACGAGTAGGATCACTGCTGATGTAGAACAGTTGCAGTCTGTGTTTTCGGTCACCTTGGCGGAATTTATCAGACAGATTTTAATCCTTGTATTTGGCATTAGTTTTCTCGCATACTTTATGCCCAGACTTTTTCTCGTAATGCTTTTGATCATTCCGATGGTCGTTGTATTGGCGATGATTTTTGGTCGTTATATCAAGAAACTGAGTAGAAAAAGACAAGATCAACTGGCCAAAACCAATACGATCGTTGATGAGACTTTGCAGAACTTTACGATTGTCAAAGCCTTTGCCAACGAACTTTTTGAGTCCAAGCGATATGGGTCAAGTGTGGACAAGATGGTAGGTATCTCTATCAGTTATGCTCGTGTCAGGGGACTATTTTTTGCTTTTATCATTTTTTTATTATTCGGTAGTATTCTTTTTATCCTATGGAGAGGAGCGATCATGGTGCAACAAGGAGATATGGAGGCCGGCAATCTGCTCTCATTTGTGATATATACTGTTATGATCGGAGGAGCTATCGCGAGTCTCGGGAGTCTATATACGACGATCGCGGGAGGTTTGGGTGCCACTGAGCGCGTTAAGGAAATCCTCGAAAGGGATACGGAGCTGGATATAAACGCACCCAAAAGCCAATTAAAACTTCAAGGCAATATTGTCTTTGATGACGTACAGTTCAATTACCCTTCAAGAAAGGATATATCTGTCCTCAATGGGATTCGTTTGGAGGTTCATGCAGGTCAAAAAATCGCATTGGTTGGGCAGAGCGGCAGTGGAAAATCTACCATCATTAGATTGTTGATGCGATTTTATACCATCGATCAGGGACGTATTTTGGTGGATGGAAAAAACATCGAGGAATATCCGGTAGGGGACTATCGACATAACATCGGCGTTGTACCGCAAGAAGTGATCCTGTTCGGAGGATCAATCCGCGAAAATCTGTTGTATGGCAAACCCGATGCTAGCGAGGAGGAATTGATCGAAGCTGCCAAAAAAGCCAACTGTTGGGAGTTTATCTCCAATTTTCCGGAAGGACTGGATACCAAAGTAGGAGAGCGAGGGGTTCAGCTGTCAGGTGGACAGAAGCAAAGAGTTGCGATTGCCCGAACGATTCTCAAGGATCCCGCGATCCTCCTGCTAGACGAAGCTACATCTTCCTTAGATGCGGAATCCGAGCGATCAGTCCAAGAAGCTATGGATGTTCTTATGCAGCGCCGTACTTCGATTATCATCGCCCATAGACTGTCAACCATCAAAAATGTTGACCGGATTTATGTGATGAAAGATGGTCAAATCGCCGAACAAGGTACGCATGAACAATTGGTAAAGATGGAAGATGGTTTATATCGAAAATTGGCTAGTTTGCAATTTGATTTAGCAATGTCATAAAGATCTTTAGATAAAAATAAGTATTGGACTTATGAATACATTAAGAGGATGAATCGCAATACAAGGATATTATTGATGTTGTTGTCAGGCATGACAATTTTTGCCACGGCAGCAATATCTCAACATGTAAGCTGGGGATTCGGTCTGCGCCACGATCTGTACAATCACTATGCTAATCCTCCGGATGATATCGCGTCTCGAACATCCGGAAGTGCACTTCTCAATATCGGATTAGGGCCAAAATTGTGGATCGGTATAGATGATTTTTCATTTTCTCCCGAAGTTTATTTTATGTGGTCTCCTTTCGCATTGAGCACCGGAGATTTTAAGGGCTTGGGAGCTATGAGCTTTCCGATTCTTGCCAAATTTGAATTCCTAGGCAATTCTAACTTCAATAGAGATGGCAAGTTTGGTTTTAGTATCGGCGGTGGTGTCCAATATACACGTACTGAATTGTGGGGACTCCGTCAATCCTTTGAGGATCAAGGTGTCTCTCGTGGATATTTTCGCACCTATATCGTAGAGGGAGATGTGGGGTTCGGACTAAGTGGATTTGATATTCATCTCTTTGTCCGCTACGGATGGAACAAAGATACACAGGCGCGAACATGGAACATAGGTATGGGATATGATTTCAATATCCCTCGTCTTAAAGAAGCGGCCAATGCTGATTTCTAATTTTAATACAACGAGCAAGGATGCATAACAATACCTTGGCATTTTCGACCATGCAGACAAGGCATCGTTGTGGCGCAATCACAAAGGTATCTTCCGTAGAAGATCTTCGAGGTGCATTGGATCTTGCACATGACCCTATTATTGTAGGAGGCGGTAGCAATATACTATTTGTCAAGGATAGTCATCGAGATCTTATTGTGATGTCGATATTGGGTCGCAACATTCTTGATTCGAGGGATGCGACTGTTGACATCCAAGTGTCTGCAGGTGAAACTTGGGATGATATCGTAGCTTGGTGTGTTGACAATGATTGGGGAGGAATTGAAAACCTTAGCTTGATACCGGGACTCTGTGGTGCCGCTCCTATGCAAAATATAGGTGCTTATGGAGTGGAGTTAAAAGATGTCCTTCTATGGGTCGAAGTACTAGATCGCAGTTCGGATTCGTTGCTCAAGATTGATGCTTCAGATTGCGATTTGGGGTATCGTCACAGTATTTTCAAAGGAGCATGGCGCGACCAGTATGTCATTACAAGCATAGCCTTTCGGCTCACGAAGAGGGGTTTTCATAATCTCAACACCAGCTACGGGGCGATCAACGATCTCTTGCCCCAAAATGGGATCGCCAACCCAGATATTGGCGATATCAGGGATGCTGTTATATCTATCCGCCAATCAAAATTGCCGGATCCGAGTCACTTGCCCAATTGTGGAAGTTTCTTTAAAAACCCAATTTTATCTAAAGAACAATTTGCGGTCTTGCAAACCCAATTTTCTGATACACCACACTACGTGGTCGATATCGACAATGTCAAAATCCCCGCCGCATGGTTGATAGATCAATGTGGTTGGAAGGGTAGAAGAATCGGCAAAGTGGGTGTACATGATCAGCAAGCTCTTGTACTCGTCAATTACGGTTCACAAAACGGTATGGATATTCTGCGTCTCGCAGAGCAAATTAAGACTTCAGTTAAAAACAAGTACGCCATTCAATTGCAGGAAGAGGTCAATATTTACCCCTGAATGATGCGATATGGGCAAGACAAAAGCAAGTCACCGTCCCAAGCCAATATATCAATTGCCTATCACCCATTGCAGAGCTCGCAACATTCAAATGTATCCTCAGTACGACACTTCTCTTTGAAAAGTATCCATTGACTTAGGATGTAAGCGGTCTCTAATTGCCCTTCTCTTGACCTACGAGGATAGAATTGCCTTGCATCTGGCGATTGGCATTATTGTAGTTTCTCAAAAAAGAATTCCAAGGCATTTTCTTATGAAGATCTTCGGCAAAATAGATCAAGATAGGATTGAACATCGTGGCATCTTGAAAACCCGGGATCGCTTGTATCAACTCTTTGCTTTCATCGAGAAAAACGATCGTAGGATAACTCAACCTTCCATTGGTCAATTTGGCAGCAAGGGTATGATATCCTCGACGTCCAGAACGAACAAATCTGTGCTCCTCTCCTTTGAACGTAATATTCTCCTTGTGCTCCGCATCAAATTTGATAGGGATATAATTGGTATTGATATAATCAATGATCCGGGGGTCGGAAAAGGTAGTTCGATCCATTTTTTTACACCATCCACACCAATCAGTGTACATGTCAATCACAAATTTTTTATGCTCGCTCTCAGATTTAACCATCCCCTCCTCCCAAGTGTACCATTTGATACCGGATTGGGCATGGCTCATCGAAGTCCATAAAACTATCAACACGAAAATCCAATGTGTCTTTGTCATCAACATTATTTTCACACCATAAAATAAAGTCATTAAACCCTTATAAACAAACAAAATCTGTTCTATCATCTCTATTTAAAAAAACTTTAACCAAAGGGTATATAGCAAAAAATCAGCATTATAAGCGATTGATGATCATGAGATTGTCGCTACCCAACGGGATTGTTTTAATCAACTGTCCACGTAGAATGGGCGCTTTGATTCCCTCTTTGAGTTTTTGCTGAGTCTTATACAGATGGCATTGATCCCACAATTGCTTGTTAATCATATCGTTAAGGAGTGCTGCGCCACCCTCTACTATCACCGAATATATGCCTTGATCTAGTATGCCTTGTAAGATAATCTCAATGCTCCATTGGGTAGAAGTCAAGGTGATGACTTCTCGATACCGGTCTTTCTTGTAATTTGCGACAGTGGTAAATATGAGGGTACGGTGTTGGTCAGATCTCACTTGGTGACTCGCAGGAATCCGTCCGGTGCGATCGAGTAAAATCCTCCTTGGATGCCCATTGGTGTCCAACCGGTTGGTCAGTAGTGGATTGTCGATAAGTGCAGTGTTTGTACCGACCATAATTCCGGACATTTGTCCTCTAAGTCTATGAGTTGCCCAGCGAGACCATGTATTAGACAACCATACTTGCTGTCCGGTCTGTCCGATAAATCCATCTTTTGATTGAGCGTATTTTAAGACAATATAGGGACGATGGTATGTCTGCATGGCTCTGAAGGGGGCGATGAGGTGAGTTGCAGATTTTACATCGTCTCGTACATCAACCGTCACACCTTTCTGCCGCAAATACTCGACACTTTGTCCATTCATGAGTGGGTTGGGGTCGAGAGCTGCAATCGTTACCTTGGGTATTTGAGCCTCGAGAATCGCATCAGTACACGGAGATGTCTTGCCATGATGATTGCATGGCTCGAGAGAGACATATAAATGGGCATCTTTGAGCAATGAGCGGTCTTGTGCGGAGACATTGTTCAATGCATTGCGTTCAGCATGCAAGCCTCCAAAATGTACATGCCATCCCTCTCCGATGATGCGATCACGATGTGTGATCACAGCACCCACCATGGGATTTCGACCTGTAGCCTGCCATCCTCTACGCGCCAGATGAATACAGCGTTGTATCATGATTTGGCCGATATCGGATTTGTTCTTTGGTGACATCTAGAGGAGTTGTGCAAGTGTATCGGTGACGTAATCTACTTCTTGTTCGGTATTGAAGTGTGAAAAAGAAAAGCGCAGCGATTTTCTGGCCTTCGGGAGACCAATGGCCTCGAGCACATGAGAATCTTGTTCTGCACCCGAATTGCAAGCACTCCCTGCAGAGGCGCAGATACCATGAATATCCAAATTCATCATGATCATTTCTGCCCGATCCGTTCGGGGTATATGAAGATTTATGATATGACTCAGATGGTGTTGAGGATCTCCATTGTATCCAACATCTATACGCATAAGTTCTAAGTTGGATTTAAACCGCTGAGTAAGTACTGTAACTTTATCGTGAAACATTTCGCGCCGCTCGACCATGCGATCCATAGCCATTGCAATACCGGCGATCCCATAGGTATTTTCAGTGCCGGACCTCATCTGACGTTCTTGACCTCCACCATGAAGCAGCGGTCTGACAACATTGTCTGTATTGACATAGAGAAATCCCGATCCCTTGGGGCCAAATATCTTATGACCTGACCCGGACAAGAAACTGATGTACTGTGTACTCACATCGATCGGATATTTGCCGATAGTCTGTACCGTATCACAATGAAACAAAGCTCCATGGTCATAACATATCGCTCCTATGCTTGCTATATCATGCATCGTTCCTATCTCATTATTGCCGTGCATGATAGTCACTAAAGTGGGACGCGCATCCTTCTGAAGCAATGACCTAAGTGCATCAATGTTTATACAACCTTTTTGATCCACAGACAACATAGATACATCCACCTCACTGATCGTTTTAGCAAAATCAACTGTATTCAAAACACAAGGATGCTCCGTCGGAGATGTTATGATTCTTTTGATGCCCAGGTCTCTGATCGCCCCTAGGATGGCAGTATTGTTTGATTCGGTAGCACAGGACGTAAAAAATATTTCTCCTTGCGATGCCTTCATATGCGCCGCAATCCGCCTCCGTGCATCTTCTATGATGGTACGAGCAAGTCGCCCGTCAGCATGGGTAGATGATGGATTGCCATGGACTTTCTTTATAACATGATCCATGACTTCGATCACTTTAGAGTCCAGAGGCGTTGAAGCAGCATTGTCGAAATATACTTTCATACTTGATGTGGAACAATATTGTACGATGTGTTGCTAAGTCATTTGCTGTATGGAAGCTACTATATCACTTACGATTTGATCCGCTTCTTCTTGAGTTGGCGCTTCCGCATATAGACGCAAGATGGGTTCGGTATTGGATTTTCTCAAATGCGCCCACCCATTTTCAAAATAGATTTTCACACCATCGGTATTGTCCCTTTCATGGTCAGTGTATTGGTCAAAGATATCCTTCAACAACTGGTCTGCGTCTAGGTTCTCTGTGAGCGGGATTTTATTTTTAGTGATGATATAGTTTGGAAATTGAGCTCGATATTGAGATAAGGTCATCTCCTTTCTTGCCAGTGCGGTGAGTAATAGTGCGATTCCCACAAGGGCATCACGCCCCGCATGCAACGTAGGATAAATGATGCCACCATTGCCCTCTCCACCTATAATGGCGTTCGTCTGCCGCATTTTATTCACAACATTGACTTCTCCCACTGCAGAAGCACTATAGCTCTGTCCATGTTGCTCCGTTATTTGTCGCAACACAATCGTAGAAGATAAATTGGATACCGTAGCTCCAGGTGTCTGTGACAAGACCCAATCTGCGACCATCACCAAGGTGTACTCCTCTCCACAATACTTTCCATCTTCATCCATAAATGCCAATCGATCCACATCGGGATCTACAGATATACCCAAATCCGCTTTGTTCTTAATGACGGCAAGAGAGAGATCTGTCAAATGTTCCGCAAGGGGCTCGGGGTTATGAGCAAAAGTGCCCGAAATATCTCCATTGATCGTGATGTATTTACAGCCCAATGATTCCAATAACGGAGGGACAGATACGGCTCCTGATGAATTGATACAATCTACGACCACCGTAAATCCTGTGTCCTTTATGGCCCGGACATCTACGGTTGCCAATCTGTGTATTTGTTGGATATGTCGGTCGATGGCGTCGGTGATGATCTCCCGCTTGCCCAACCGGTCAATGCCGGCATAGGTAAAATCCCTTTCGAAAGCGATCTGTAGTAATTCCTGACCATCTGCTGCACTGATAAATTCACCCTTGTGGTTTAGAAATTTCAAGGCATTCCAGTTCATGGGGTTGTGACTTGCAGTGATTATAATACCACCACCTGCTTGACAGTCCACAACTTCCATTTCGACCGTAGGAGTCGTTGACAAATCGAGATCCACAACATCAAGTCCCATCATGAGCAGGGTATTGATCGTAATTTCGGCGATCGCTTGTCCTGATATTCGTCCATCTCTACCGATGACAACTTTTCGGTTGTGTCCCTTGCCGATGATCCACGTGGCATAGGCGCTGACCATCTCTACCACATCAATCACTGTAAGGTTCTCTCCAACGACTCCACCAATAGTGCCGCGCATACCCGAAATGGACTTTATAAGTGTCATAATTATTGTTTCATTGCGATGCAAAGCTAAGCTTGCTCGCCGGAATCTTGTTATCGATGCGTCTCAATCTTAGCCCATCGCCCTAATCCAATTGCGCCGACATACTGTTTATTGGAACTCTAAAACCATAGTGATGATACATCCCGAATCGTCGTCAGAGGGAAATCTTATGGATATCGTATCCAGACCTTGATCGACGGTGGCACTTTCGCAGTTATTGCCATCGCATATGGTCAAAGTTCCGTTTTGGTAGGTATAAGTATCTGAAAATGTAGTGGTCTCCGTAAATCCCAAAAAACTTAGGGTAAAGGATCCCGAAATCATCCCGCTTTCGGTCAGAACGATATTGCCAGATAGACAGACTTCAATACCATTGTCAATCGTACATCCATTTTCATCAAAGGCAAGCGAAAGGTTTTCTCCTGGATCATCGCATGCACTGCTCTGAAGATTGATGATTCTGTACGTACCAACAATGGAATCCTCATCCTTACCACAGCTCGCGATCACGAGCAGCGCAATTATGAAGACGAAAAGGTGTATTTTATCCATTTCTTAATTTTGTTACTTTCGATCAATCAAAAATATGTATTTTATGAAGTACCTACCCGTTTTTATGCTATTTATAACAGCATTTTCTCATCCTTCTGAGATATATGCTCAATCTCTACAACCGGAAGTGCTTTCAGTTGAATTGCAGGCCAAGGTGATAGATGAGATTCTCGAAGATCGGCTCGATTCTCTTCTGCCCGCCTTGATGCGCAAAGCCAATATTGACATGTGGATATTAATATCGAGAGAATACAACGAAGACCCTGTGATGAAAACCATGTTGCCGAGCAAGTGGTTGGCAGCTCGCCGGAGAACGATAATGGTATTTTATGATAATGGCCGGACGATCGACAAAATCGCCATCGCCAGATATAGTGTGGGACGCCTTCTACAAGGCGAGTGGGATGTCGATGTATATCCCGATCAATGGGTCGCACTCATGCAAATCATCGCAGAAAAAAATCCCAATACAATCGGGTTGAATTACTCATCTCATTATGGTCTCGCAGATGGTTTGCCTAAAACAGAATATGAAACATTTATGCAATACTTACCTCAAGCATATCATCCTCGTGTGGTATCTGCTGAACGACTCGCCGTATCTTGGTTGGAAACCCGATCCAAACGAGAACTCCAGGTCTATCCGATGATCTGTAGGCTCGCTCACTACATCCTCAGAGAGGGAATGTCAGAGAAAGTCATACTCCCGGGGATCACAACAACCGACGATGTGATCTGGTGGTTGCGCCAACGGGTCAGTGATCTTGGTCTCGACACGTGGTTTCATCCTTCTGTTTCGATTCAGCGCGCGGATATGAGCAAAAACGATTTTTTGCAGTCCTTCTCCCAAAGAGCAGAGCAGCAGGTCATACAACAAGGAGATCTCCTGCACGTAGATTTTGGTATCACTTATCTGAGATTGAATACCGATCAACAGCAACATTTTTACGTCTTAAAAGCAGACGAATCAGAACCCCCGCACGGCCTCAAATTGGCCTTTCAAAACGCCAATCGCTTGCAAGATATCTTGGTTTCAGAATTTCGTAAGGGAAGGACAGGCAATGAAATCCTGCTGTCCACGCTTGAAAAAGCCCGGAGCGAAGGGTTGAATCCTGCCGTTTATACACACCCTATTGGCTACCACGGACATGCAGCCGGACCGACCATCGGGATGTGGGATCAACAGCAGGGAGTGATAGGTTCGGGAGACTATCCTCTGAATGAAAATACGGCCTATTCTATCGAACTCTTTGCAGCATCAGAAATCCCCGAATGGGGCGATAAGATCGTTCGTATTATGTTGGAGGAAGACGGAGTATTTACAGGAGATGATTTTTATTTCTTAGATGGAAGACAGAAAGAACTCATGGTAATACCTGAAACGAGAGCCTATCTGGGAAGATAATTTAGGAAGAGTCCCTTCTCGTACAACATTGAAAAGGAAGAATAAATATGGCATCCAATTTTCTTTTAAAGAAAATAACAAAAAGGGGTCATAGACTTCATAAGAACTCCTTTACTTTGTTACATGGTACGCAAATACGGTCTGATAGGTTATCCCATCAATCATTCATTTTCTCCCGGATATTTCGAAGAGAAGTTTGATAAAGAAGGGATATCTGATGCTCGCTATGATTTGTATCCATTGGAGGATATCACAGACTTCAAGACTCTTTCTGACCAAAATGTCTTGGGTGTCAATGTGACCATTCCGTATAAGGAGACGGTAATACCATTCCTGGATAAACTGAGTCCCGAGGCTCAGTCTATCGGGGCTGTCAATGTCGTGGACTTTGATCAAGAAGGGGCGATTGGGTACAATACAGATGCATATGGATTTCGTGTTTCGCTTCAGAGATTGTGGGACGATCACAACCGCCCGGATGCCGCATTAGTCTTAGGTACAGGAGGTGCAGCCAAAGCGGTTTGGTATGTTCTGAATCAACTGGAGATTCCATTTCAAAAGGTCTCAAGGAGCGATAAAGGCCATCTCCGGTATGAGGATTTAAACGCCGACGTGATCGCGAGACATCATCTGATCATCAATACAACACCACTGGGCATGAGCCCAAATCTCGATGCTTGCCCAGCTATGGACTATAGAGCCATCGGGAGGCAGCACGTCTTATTTGATTTAATTTACAACCCTTTGAAAACCTTGTTTTTGATCAAAGGTGCAGCACGGGGCGCTCGTACTAAAAATGGACTGGAAATGTTGCAGTTGCAAGCTGATCGAAGTTGGGATATATGGAACACACAAAAACAAGCATAGCATACGTATGAGGCATAGAGATCCAAAGCAGGAACAACAATGGGTACTTCCAGATTTTGAAAACACAAGGATTGCTTTCTCTTCTAAGAGTGATATAGAGTTGTTGGAGACAGAACGAATGTTTAGATTGATGAACTCACCTTGGCTCGTGTCCATGGGCTCATTTATCGCCAAAATTGCAATGAAGGCCAATTTTCCGTTGGTAGAGCGAACCATTAAGAATACTATCTTTAAGCAGTTCTGTGGCGGCGTTACGCTTGCTGATTGCCAGGAGACAATAGACCTTTTGGCGCAATACAACGCCCTTTCGATTTTGGATTACGGAGCCGAGTCCAAGTCGGATGAGCAAGAGCTCGATAGGACGGAAAAAGAGCTGATCAACGCCATTGAATTTGCAGCTTCCAATACTTCTGTTCCCGTAGTCAGTAGCAAGTTGACCTCTCTCGTCGCCAATGAAATATTGGAAAAAAAACAATTGGGAGAGGTGCTTACAAAGGGAGAAGAAGAGCAGTATAATAGATTTGTTGATCGTATTACCAGAGCCTGCACAAGAGCCGCAGAATTGAAAGTAGGGGTATTTATAGATGCCGAAGAAAGTTGGATGCAAGATGTCATGGATGATATTGTCACCGATCTTATGAGAACTTTTAATCGGGAGCGTATCACTGTTTACAATACCTATCAGATGTATCGACACGACAAGTTGTCTCAACTAAGGTCTGATCATCTAAAAGCCAAAGAGGAAGGTTATATTCTGGGCGCCAAACTAGTCAGAGGTGCATATATGAATAAAGAGAGAGCACGTGCTGAAGCGTATGGATATGCTTCTCCAATACAGAAAAACAAAGAATCCACCGATCGGGATTACAATGCCGCGATCCTTTATTGCATTGATCATTTTGAGGAAATAGCCCTTTGCAATGCCAGCCATAATGTCGATAGTGTAAAATTGATGGCGAGAGAAATCTTGGACCGAGGACTCCCCAGAGATCATCAACACCTCAATTTTTGTCAATTGCAAGGTATGAGTGATCACTTGACATACAACTTGGCACAAGGGGGATTTAACACTGCCAAGTACGTCGTATATGGCCCCATCAAGGAAGTCGCCGCTTATCTCATCAGGAGAGCTGAGGAAAATACAGCGGTCACCGGGGAGATGAGTCGAGAGCTGCAATTGATCCGGAGGGAAATCAAAAGAAGGAAATTGTAAGGTTACTATTCAGGAGGGTGCTTTTGAGATAAAAAAAGGCAATTTTTTCGTCAGATGACGCTTATTTTTTGAGGCATAGTAGGGCTAGGGCGAAAAAAATAGCGGAAATATGACGGGGAAAGTGTTATTTTAGCCAAAATGACGCCTACCTGAATAGTAACATTGTAAGAAAGACATATGAGACAATCGGCTACAAGACTTTATTTCTATTTAAAATACCTTTTGGGTCAAATAGATTTTTTAAATCA
Source organism: Bacteroidota bacterium (assembly GCA_024276375.1). Classification (GTDB taxonomy): domain Bacteria; phylum Bacteroidota; class Bacteroidia; order Chitinophagales; family Saprospiraceae; genus JAJRXG01. The sequence goes on from JAJRXG010000160.1 coordinate 16,518, forward strand.
TGCATAGTAGATATTTCTGCCTCAGATCGACACATATGAAGCCAAGCTTTTTTTTCTAAACCGATACCGTGTTCTGCTGTAATAGAGCCTCCGATTTTTGTAAGCAGTGCATAGGTCAAACCTTCAATTTTCTTTCGATTTTCATCAAATGTTTCTTTTACCCGAATACCGATATGAAGATTGCCATCTCCAAAATGTCCAAAAATATATAAGTCATAAGTGCCGTACTCCTCTTTTAATTTGCCATCCAGTGCTGCACAATAATTTTCCATTTCAACAATGGGGAGACTTACGTCAAATACATAGAGAGGACCTCCGGAAAATAACATTTCTACCTTTTCGCGAATGCCCCAAAACCAAGCATGGTCAGATTGACTATAGGCTATGGCACCGTTAGCAATAATCTCCTGCTCCATCGCCATTGCTAAAAATGACTCAAAATCCTCTGAAGCACCCCCTTCATCATTGCCTTGTATTTCAAAAAGTACATAGAAGGGTAGTCCAGTCCCAATCGGCGGTTTGAAAACAGAGGGAGCAGTGGTCATCAGATCATAGTACTGCTTCCAGATCAATTCGAAAGAGGTGAGTGTACCTTGGTATTGCTGATCTACCAAATCCTTAAACCGGACGACGTTATCAAAGGACTTCATTGATACAAAGGCCGTATGTTTGGATGATGGCTTAGATACCAATCGGAGTGAAGCTCTTGTTATGATACCCAGCGTCCCCTCGCTTCCTATAAACAATTGTTTTAGATCATATCCGGCATTGTCCTTTATCATCTTGTTTAGCGAAGACAAGATGCGACCGTCTGCCAATACGACTTCCAACCCCAGTACTTGTGCACGTGTGGCTCCATAACGCAGTACTTGGATCCCACCCGCATTGGTCGAGATCGTGCCACCTATCATCGCAGAACCCCGAGCCCCAAAATCAACGGGATATAACAATCCTTGCGCATCAACAGCTTCTTGCAAAGTCTGCAATACGACACCTGCTTCTACTATTGCAACCTTGCTCTGCACATCTATCTCGACGATGGAATTGAGTTTTTCCAAACTTAAAATCAAGTCACTAGGTTCCGCTTGCGTCGCAAATGTGAGATTGGTCAATCCACCATGAGGCACGATGTTTTGTCCCACCTTATTGCACAATTGTAGGATTTTAGAAACTTGCTCGGTGGTGCTTGGCATTACGATACCCATAACATTGAGCCTTGATCCGCGTGCCCAGATACCCGCCGAACGCTCAGATGCCTCCTCGGCAGTAAGTACATTGCCTTCGCCAACGATGGTCACTAGTTCAGATAGTATATTCATAGTCCCGGTATTTATGTGGATGTGATCTAAAACATATAACCCCATTCAACTCCTCTCCTTGGATATACTTTCCAGTATAGTCTTTTGCTATCAAGCGAATGTCCGAACCGACATTAACATCTTGATTACATTTTTAGAATCACATTAATGCTCTCAAGATACTAAAAGTCATTCTATGTATCCCCGGTTTTAGGAGGCAAAAAATGAGAGCCGGCTTGTTTAGAACGAGAATAAAATGTTCACATCGAGACAGTCAACGAACTTAATATTATCTGCTTATTGCATCCGGCCATATCACACTCCCTGTCGATATCCTATATCAACATTGCTAACAAATGAGACGTTGGTATAAAACTTTAACACTTTCTATCCCTATACTTTAAAAACAATATCATATCTTGGTGTCAAGAGCG
>JAJRXG010000161.1 GCA_024276375.1 Bacteroidota bacterium
CGGCCAGTTACTAATGCTCCAAGCATGGTAAAAAATCGCTTAGAGGGGTTCTCTATGGTGCTCTCATATTGTCCTTGATCGTTGATGTTTCCAAAACGGTTTAATAGATTCTCTCTAGGCACACGTATATGATCAAACCATAGACGTCCGTTGTCAACTCCATTTAGGCCGAGTTTGTAGCCACAATCTTGAATGGTGATACCATTGAGGGTGTGCCCTTGGTTATCTCTGATCGGTACGATTATCGCGTGAACGCCATGTGAAATTTTATCCACTATAAGTTGAGCAAATACGACTGCCATGGTACTGTGCAAGGCGTTGCCGATAAATTCCTTTCCAGCACTTGGATCTGGAGTGTGGATCACAATTTCGTCGGTATCAGGATCATATGTGGCAGTTGTTTTTAGGCCTTTGACATTGGATCCATGGTTCGTCTCTGTCATACAAAAACAACCCAATAATTGTGCACGATGCATTGCTTCAAGATAGGTGTTGTGATGATGTGCAGTACCGAGCTGAAACAGGGCACCACCAAATAATCCGAATTGGACACCAAACTTGACTGTAAGGCTAAGATCTCCATATGCCAGCTGTTCAAATACTGATATGTGATCACTATCTCTTTCGCCACCGCCATATTTTTTGGGCAAGGAGTAGGCGCTGACGCCTTGCTCTGCGAGTGCTTTTACTTGATTCAAGACACGTTGACGGTATACTTCTTTATCAGCAATGTGTGTCATTTGAAAGAGGGGATCCTTCAACAATGTCCGCATACGTTGCTTGATCTTATGATGATCTCCATCGAGGAGTCGCATCATTTCTTCTGAGTTCCACGCTTCTTCTTGATGCTTATCCACCGACGTGGGGATAGAGATTTGGTGGAGTAAGATATCAGCACTTCTTGGACTGTCGATAGCAAGAGCTATTTCCAATGATTTAAGGGCCTCTTGGGTAGCTTTTTTATCCCAAGTGCCAGTATATTTAGGATCTATGCCGGCTTGGGCGATTTGTAAGCTGAGGTCAATGAGGGATATTTTTTGATTCTTAGATAAATTTTGTGCTTGTGTTTTAATGATATTGAGCCAGCTTTTGAATACTCTATCTGAAGGTGGAGATGCAGGATCAAGATACTGATTGAGATAGGTTTTGTCCGCTTCAGTCAAAAACGAAAGATTTATAATTGTTTGTCTTATTTTGCTTACTTCTGAAGGACTCAATACACTATCAGACCAACCTACATATATCAGTGGTAACAGGCTAAGAACACCTGGAGTATATGGATCTAAGGATTTGGTTTGATTCATGGCTTATTTTTAGTGTAACTACTCGGCACCAAGCTATTCTGACGATAAAAAAATTCTTTTTCCGGTATGCTTCATTTGTTTGAACCTCAAGAGTGTTGCCATTCCAGTACAAATAAACCTCCACCATGAAAATATGCCTTCATTTAACGTTCCAATGCAATAGTGCTGCGTATGGACTTAAATTTTGAGGAGGAATATAAGTTTTTTTATGAGATGTGGTAGAGGAGTTTTGCTTTGATCTTTTGGTAACCAAAATTGAAATGTCATCTTTATGACAACAATGTAAGAATCACATATTGTGAGAACTGAGACAAACAAGAAATGATAACAATGATAAATAGTTTAGAAGGCAAAGTGGCTGTAGTTACGGGAGGCTCTAGAGGTATCGGTGCTGGGATCGTACAACGATTTGCCCAATTGGGTGCGAAAGTAGTTTTTTCTTATCGCTCTTCCGAAGCAGAAGCTCAAAGAATAGTTGATGCTATCGGGAGTGATCAAGTTATAGCCATCCGTTCTGATGCGAGCCAAATGGATGATGCGCAAGAATTGGTCAAGCGGGCTGTGGAGGCATATGGCAGCATTGATATACTAATCAACAATGCCGGTATTACTAAAGACAATCTGATGTTGCGTATGACTGAAGATCAATGGGATGATGTCATCAATACAAATCTCAAGTCAGTTTTTAACATGACCAAAAGTGTTTTGCGGACGATGCTGAAACAACGTTCGGGTTCTATCATTAATATGGGATCTGTTGTAGGTGTTTTTGGCAATGCAGGACAAGCCAACTATGCTGCTTCTAAAGCGGGGATTATTGGATTTTCTAAATCGATAGCCAAGGAAGTAGGTTCACGAGGCATACGTTGCAATGTGGTGACACCGGGATTTATACGTACAGAGATGACGGATGCCCTCGATGAGAAGACCAGAGATGCTTACGTAAGCAACATCCCGTTAAAGGATTTTGGTTCGGTTGAAGATATCGCGGAGATCTGTGCTTTTCTGGGCGCTGACGGGTCGAGATATATCACGGGACAAGTGATAAGTGTGTGTGGTGGACTCAATATATAGAGTGTTGTCCGGGTGGATAGCCTTAACTGGGATTGTCTTATTATTTGGAGCAAGTTGTTCACATCGCTATGTCTCTTTATTGAAAGCCGGGGACATCCCTGATGCTTCAACCCATATAGATTGGGAGTATTGGCAAGAATTGCCTCAATCTGATGACCTCCATCTCGAGGATCGCATCATTGGTTGTAAGATTCATTTTATGGATACTCGGGACAGTATGCTCAATATTGATCCATCTTATGGTCGTGCCTATGCACGTGCACTCATCGACGCCGCCAATCGACGTTTGAAACAGAATGCTAAAATGGCACTTCCTATCGGCAACCAAACACCTGTTTGGGACGCTCATATCAGACTAAAATTGAATGCCAATGATGTTTTTTTTCACTACACTGATGAAGTTTTCTATATTAAAAAGGGAGTAAGACGCAATCTCTATGACCGCAATATGATCAGAGCATTGGCCAAAAGTTCAGATGCATATGTCAATATATTTGTGATGCCATATGATCCGGAAGAGATAAAAGCAGGCCGTCAGAAGATGGACAAAGCCGGTATTGCTCTCGGCACGTCTATCAAACTGGCAGGTGTCATAGATTCGGGAGAACCTGCGTGGAATTATGCAGGACTTTTAGTACATGAATTGTGCCATGTTTTGGGTCTGAGGCATACTTGGAATATCAATGATGGTTGTGAAGACACTCCTCGACACCCCAACTGTTGGTCGCAGACCCAAACAGCACCTTGCGATGAGCCGATATCCAACAATGTCATGGATTACAATCCCCACCAAAATGCATTGACACCTTGTCAAATACAGAAGATACACACTTCGATTGCAACACCCGGCACAGTTCAATATGGCTTGGCTCAAGATTATTGGTGCAATCAGAAGCGAGGTTCAGTGTTGCTGATCGACAGCCCACGAAGTTGGATCAAACCAAGACTTGTATCGGGTGATATTCGAATCAAAGAAGGCGGTAAGCTCTATATATCCACTTGGGTTTCTATGGCTGCACAAACACGTATTGTGGTAGATAAAGGCGGGCTTTTGATTTTAGATGGGGCGAGGCTATACAACAGCTGTCAGAGTCCGTGGAATGGAATATTGATGCATACAGAAGGAAGCGTTGTAACTCGTGGAGAAACAACGCTTCAGAACCTTTCGGAGGTATTAGATGATTGATAAAAGTCCTTACATGTTGGAAGATTGGCGTACACTTCCTCCGGAGCTTTTTTCTATATCTTTTGTTTTGGGATTGCCTTTGTATTTGACACTGGATCCCGAGCTTACGTCAACGACGAGATTTTCGGTTACATTGACTCGTGCAGATGCCCCCGAGCTGCCATCGACATCTACATTGTCAGCTACCAGATCATAACCTTTAAAACTCGCACCGCTACTTATATCCACTTCAAGATCTGTCGTGCGGCCTCCGGCTTTAATGCTGGCACCAGAACTAACCTCTATTGCGACTTCATCACTGACTAGGTCAACATGTATTTTTGACCCACTAGAGGCCTCGATAGAGAGATCATTAGAGATGATATCATGTTCAGAGACGATAGATGCGCCTGAACTTGTCGATATTTCTTCCAATTCACTGGCATAGGTGATGAGTGCTTCTACCTTTTGTTTCTTAATTGACCAGTTCCATAATTTGTTATTGGTTATTTTGACGGTGAGCGCCCCGTCTTTTACTTGGGATTTGACTTTATCTAAGTCTATTCCTTTGGCTGTAAGTACGATCTTATTTGTGTTGCCGGGTATCAATGTGGCATGAATACCGGTTGCTACGTGGATTTGATCAAATGTATTAAGCTCCCGGGTTTCTGTATTCTGAGCAGATAATCCGATCGAACCTGTGATCAGAATTAGAAAAAGGGTTGTAAAATTTTTCATGTCTTTGCTTGTTTTGAATATGGGTAAAAAAAACTCTTTCTATGTATAATACTCTTGCAATGTAAAAGAGTTGCATCCTGAGATGGAGAGTTTTTCGATTGGTTGCTTGTATTCTTCTACGAGCGGTTAATTGGCGGGGGCTTCTGCCGTAAGTTTGGAGACATACTCCTCAATATACTCGATTTTACGTTTTCTTCGGTATTGAAGTACCCAACGAGGATGAGGTAGTGGGATGATCGATTCAAAGAAGTGGTGCTTGTGATTGAGTGCTTCAAAATACTTCTGGTTTTTTCCTTGTCCGATGGAGAAAGCCACCTTGCGGTTGACACCAAATGTGATTTGCTGCTGTATATGATCAATGATATGAGGTTCTACAGCTTTTAGTAGTTGCGGATCATCATAATAGTTGATATTTTTTCCATCTCTTATAAAACCCAATGGGCATATGGCGCTGATATAGAACTGTCGATAGAAAGTCTCGCATCCTCCCATCGCGGCTATCATCTCATAGATGAATGATGCGGACAATTCGTGGCGCTGCTTCCAAGGGTTATCAATTCCGCATACTTGTGCCAGTATTTTTGGGTCGGTAAAAGGAATACCGGTGATACCTGCTCCCAAGCGTCCGGGGTTGATTCCAAATAGCATCGTGCGCAGATGGGAATCATCAAAAAAGCGTATATAAAAACGACTCAATGCTTGAAGTGTCTCGGGATTATCAAATGGATAAATGAGCTCAAATCCCTTGGGCAACTTCCATTGTCCCGTCAGTTGCTGATGGTACGCGATTACTTTGTTGGCAAAACTCATAGTAGGATAAGTAGAAGATTAGCGTCGGTAGAAAAATCTTCTTGAAGTGGGTCATACTGGACTCGAACCAGTGACCTCTGCCCTGTCAAGGCAGCGCTCTAAACCAACTGAGCTAATGACCCTTGTGATCTTTGCATTCGATCGGACGCAAATGTATGGTTTTTTAGCATTCTGAAATATGAATGTGGTGAATAAAGGTGCAGTTCCGGTTGGTGGTGTAC
>JAJRXG010000012.1 GCA_024276375.1 Bacteroidota bacterium
AGGCGAACATAATGCTTGGGGTTGACATCCCAGTTTTTATTAAAACTATAGGTGAGGGCACCGCGATACTTGAGGGCTTCATCTCGCAATCCATACGCTAGGTATCCGTCCCAAAGAAATTTGTCACTAAAATTGAGATTGGTTTCCGCTCCAAATCTAAATCGAGAGCCTTCTACTTGATTGTAGCTATAAAAGGTAGGAAGTGATCCGATATCGATCTTTCTTAACGGTACATATCCCGTTGTTATAATCCGAATCCCGGTCAGTAAACGTTTGTAAGCAGGCAGAGAAGTTAAAGTGTCCACCATAACATAGAGGTTACGTTGGTTCTTGGTGAGGGGGACTTGCCTATTGGACGACCAATACTCATCTGGTTTTTCGAAGGCTCCATCTAGTTCTATAACTTTGTCAAGTGGGTTATAGACGCTGGGATCTTCAGCTTCTAAAAAACTAAAATTGTCATAAACGAGCGATCGGGTACCGTAGAATCCTATGCTGTTTTTGGCAACACTAAAGTCAACGGTTATGTCATCTCTTGTCAATACATATGCACCATCCTCAAGAGGCTCAAAGTCTTGGCGCATTTTTATATCGTTGACAAAATTAAGGTGTATATCTCCGATGATACCAAAATCGACCCTCGTCACGGCATGAAGGCTATCGTTGGACACATACAGATCTCCGGTAAAGGCAAAATTGGCCTTATTGCGTGGTATAAACCCAAGGCGAATACTATTGATGCCATTGACATCTATCGTATCCAAGATGTAAAATCGATAAAAATTGAGCGCTAGCCCTGAAATCGGACTGACAAAATTATGGTCTAGGAGAGGGATGGTATTGTCATAAATATTGATGTCTTGATACAGAAAATCTATGGCATCTGTCATCGTTCTATCATCAAGGCCTTCATAAAATTCCGTTGCCTTGATTGCTTCACGGTATTCTTTTAAAGCCTTGGGGTCTTTTCTGAAGTAAACCTTGCTGTTAATCTCTCTTAGAAATATAGGCAAGAAGACTTTGCCATTGACCTCAGAGGTGTCAAGATAATTCCATAAGAGTTTAAACTCGTTAAAAATCTTCTTGTTTTTGAATTGTTCGGTGATGTTATTCAGATCCAATTCGATTTTTTCATACTTATCGTAAGAGTAAAAATCTTGTCCTTCAAGTCGGTTGTTTTGCTTGTTTTTGATGACTTTGCGCATTAAGGCAACTGCGGGGTTACCTTTTTTGCGATATTTCCCCTTTTGTGAGACGATAACGACATTTTTAAGTTGGAGCGTCTTTTGCTCCAAGTCATATCGTAGTTTTCTGTTTTTAGTCCCAGGTTCAATATATTGACAAGCTTCTACAAATCCCAAAAAACTGGCACATAGGGAGTCTGAAACGAAACGGGACTGGATTTCAAAATAACCATCCAGATCAGTAGTTGTACCAACTGAGGTGCCTTTAAACACTACGTTGACAAATGCCAAGGGATCTCCGGAGGATTTGTCGTAAACATATCCCGCGACTTTGGTGACATCTTGCCCTTGCATATAAAATATAGGCATGGACATATAGATGATCAAGATTACTTTCAATGTGCAAGTGAAGTTTCTCATGAGTATTGCAAATACTACAACATTTGATTCAGATCGAGTAAAAACGACAAAAATGTTTGTTTCATAACTATTTCCATATCTCTTTGCATAGATTTGGCTTAGTTCTATCGATAATCGATCTACTTAACGTATGAAGATGGGGTAATGGTTGAGATAATTTCCTCTTATTTTTGTTTTTTAGTGTTTTTGCGACACTTTGTACCTTCATTTTTATTTTGCATTTATATTAGTTGAGGATTAGAACTATTCCGTTTGTCCATAATATAGCAACAATGATTTTTTTTTAATACGATAAAACCATATTCTATGTTTAATTCAGTAATAGCCGGTATTGGAAGATACATTCCCGAACGCGTAGTCACCAATGATGACTTAACGCAATATATGGATACAACCAATGAGTGGATTATAGAGCGTACCGGTATTGAGGAGCGACATTATGCTACCAAGCATAAAGAGACGACAACTACTATGGGCGCACTTGCTGCGGAGCGTGCCATAGCGGATGCAGGTATTGATAAGGAAGATATTGATTTCATTGTTTTTGCTACATTGAGTCCTGATTATTTCTTTCCGGGATGTGGAGTACTTGTTCAGCGGGAGTTAGGTATAAATCATTGTGAAATGGGCGCCATAGACATTCGGAATCAATGTTCAGGTTTTATCTATGGCTTATCCGTAGCGGATCAGTTTGTTAAGACAGGTATGTATAAGAATGTGCTATTGATTGGAGCGGAGATGCATTCTATGGGCATGGATTTCGATACCCGGGGGAGAAATGTATCGGTTATATTTGGAGATGGTGCGGGAGCCGTTGTCCTCCAACCTACAGAGGATCCGGAACGGGGTATTTTGACGACTCACCTTCACGCCAATGGTTCCTATGCTGAGGAGTTGGCATTGATTACTCCGGGATCTCATGGGGGATATCATGGAGATATTGAGAAATATGGTTTTCCGGACAACGATCATCCTGGTGGTATATACCTCACGCAGAAGATGCTCGATGACCATCTGATATATCCTCAAATGAATGGACCCTTGGTTTTTAAAACAGCGGTTCAGAAGTTCCCCCAAGTGATTCACGAGGCACTCACAAAATTGAATCTATCGGCATCGGATATTGATATGTTGATACCACACCAAGCAAATCTGAGGATTTCACAATTTGTACAGCGAGTGCTGAAACTTTCGGATGATCAAGTCTATAACAATATTGACAAATATGGCAATACAACAGCTGCCTCTATTCCTATTGCCTTGTCTGAAGCTATTGATCTTGGCAAAGTTAAGGAAGGAGATTTGGTTTGCCTCGCAGCATTTGGAAGTGGTTTTACTTGGGGTAGTGCACTTATCAGATGGTAAAGTGCTACAATAAGAACTTCTCAACTCCTATCAAATATTGGCATTGAAGTGCTCCTTTTTCAATGTTGTTCGACCATTTGGAGGGTATAGCGTCGCTGTTGTATCAGTCCAACTGAGTTTCTACAGCAGTCATGAGATCATTATTTTTTATTAGCAAGAGTGCCACTTAGTAACCTAAAATATTATTCCTCTTCAGGATGCAATTTGCCTCCGCAGAACTTGCAGAAGTCTGCATCATTGTCATGTCCTTCTCTGGAGCAGAATGGGCAAGCTTGGGTATTGAGTTTTAAATTGACAGATTTGTTGATTATTTCAGAGGAGATTATACCTGTGGGGACAGCTATTACTGCATATCCCACAATCATAAGTATAGAAGACAAAAACTGACCAAGTCCGGTAGCAGGATGTATATCTCCATACCCTACGGTGGTCAATGTGACAATAGACCAATAGATACCCCTGGGGATACTATCAAACTCGGGATTAGTGCCTCCTTCTACGAGATACATGATGGCACCAAAAATACATACCATGAGCAGCACAAAGTACATAAAGACTGTAATCTTGGGCATCGAACTTTTTAGGGACTTAACAATGACATCCCCTTGGCTCATAAAACTGCCCATCTTAAAGATCCTAAAAACCCGAAGCAGACGTATCGATCGAATAATGGCCAAGGAGTGCGTTCCCGCAAAAATAAGGCCGATATAAGCCGGCAAAATGGCCAGTAAGTCGATGATGCCATAAAAACTCAAAGCGTATTTAAGAGGATGCCAGACAGAATACAGCCTGAGAATGTATTCGATGGTAAAGAAGATGGTAAAAATCCACTCTAATATGTAGAGAAGACGCTTAGTATCTTCACTGATACTTGGAATGGTCTCTATGTTAACGGCCAAAATGCTGAGGAGAATCATAATCAGCAATACAACATCAAAGAGTTTCCCCTTTGGGGTGTCGGCTTCAAATATGATTTCGTGAAGTATTTCTCTGGCGCTGCGTGATTTCACAATATAGAATCAAGGTTGTCTTC
>JAJRXG010000162.1 GCA_024276375.1 Bacteroidota bacterium
GTGCTGACCATCGAATATGACGGATCCAGTGGCTCTACACTGTTCAACGCACTACAGAACTTTATCGTGGATGGAATCTTCTCCATCGTTGAGTCACCATGAAATGATTGGTAAATAGGGATAGGATCACTAACTACATTTAATATATGAGATGTGAATCACCGGAGATTGGATGTAATTTCTTTTGCAACGTTTGTCATTGCATTACCCTAGGAAAACCCATACTCAGTACGCGTAGATAGATCAGAAGACGATGGAATCACTATATTGCGGTATTGATACCGAAGCAATGATGTGAACAAAGCCCTTCGTCAATGGAGAGAAAAAAATATATAGATTTTAAGCGACGTAAGAAGCCTTGCGGAGATAGCGATAGAGCTAAAAACTGGAGTACTGCGGAACAGATTGAAGTGAAGAGTTTCTATAGCGCTTCTGACGTTTCAGGTATCGAGCAAGCGGGATTTTTATCAGGGATACCACCATATCTGGGCGGCCCCTATGCGAGTATGTATGTTGGGAGACCGTGGACGATCCGTCAATATGCGGGGTTTTCGACAGCTGAAGCGAGCAATGCATTTTATCGGCGCAATTTGGCTCAAGGCCAAAAGGGTTTATCCGTAGCATTTGATTTGGCAACACATAGAGGATATGACTCGGATCATCCTAGAGTCCGTGGAGATGTGGGTATGGCCGGTGTTGCCATAGATAGTGTTGAGGATATGAAGATTCTTTTTGATCAGATTCCACTTGATCAAATGTCCGTATCCATGACCATGAATGGCGCTGTAATCCCCATTATGGCATTTTTTATTGTGGCAGCGGAAGAACAAGGGGTCTCACAGGAACAGCTAAAAGGGACCATTCAAAATGATATTCTGAAGGAGTTTATGGTGCGCAATACTTATATTTATCCTCCTCAACCATCTATGCGTATCGTCGGGGACATTTTTTCCTACCTCGGTGAGCATTGTCCCAAATTCAATTCTATCAGTATCAGCGGATATCATATGCATGAAGCCGGGGCGACTGCAGATCTCGAACTCGCCTATACCTTGGCTGATGGATTGGAATACATCCGCACGGGTTTGGATGCGGGATTAGAAATTGACGACTTCGCTCCGAGATTGTCCTTCTTTTGGGGTATCGGGATGCATCATTTTATGGAGATTGCTAAGCTTCGGGCGGCGCGCATTTTATGGGCTAAAATCGTCAAACAATTCAATCCTAAAAACCCCAAATCTATGGCCTTGCGCACACATTGTCAGACTTCGGGCTGGAGCTTAACGGCTCAAGATCCGTTTAACAATGTCACCAGAACGGCGATAGAAGCCTTGTCGGCAGTATTTGGCGGGACGCAGTCCCTGCATACCAACTCTTTAGATGAAGCATTGGCTTTACCATCGGATTTTTCGGCCAAGATCGCTCGAGATACACAGTTGTATATACAACAAGATACAGGTATAACCAATGTCGTAGATCCTTGGGCGGGGTCATATCACATCGAATATCTTACAGATCAACTCGCTCGTAAGGCTTGGAAACTCATCCAAGAAGTTGAATCTCTCGGAGGCATGGCCAAGGCTATTGAAACCGGATTGCCCAAACGTCGTATCGAAGAGGCAGCTACAAAAAAGCAAGCAAAAATCGACGGAGGATTGGACAAAATCATTGGTGTCAATTGTTTTATAAACAAGGAGGAGTCGCAGATAGAAGTATTGCAAGTGGATAATAACGCGGTGTTGGAACAACAGATTCAACGGCTTAAAGGCATTCGAAAACAAAGAGATGAGTTTAAAGTGAAGACTTCACTTGACCTAATAGAAGATGCTGCCCGACATGGTGATAATCTACTCTCTGCTGCTATATTTGCAGCGCGGAACAGAGTAACCCTTGGTGAAATATCAAGCGCCATGGAGCGTGTATTTACGAGATACCAAGCCAAAACGCAAACCATACAAGGCGTGTATATGAGAGAATTGTCCGACAACAAAATATTTGCGAGAGCGCGATCCTTGTCTGATCAATTTGCCAAAAAGGTAGGTCGGAGGCCAAGAATAATGATCGCTAAATTGGGTCAAGATGGACATGATCGAGGTGCTAAAATCATAGCTACCAGTTTTGCTGACTTGGGTTTTGATGTTGATATTGGTCCATTGTTTCAAACACCGATGGAAGCCGCCGAACAAGCCGCCATCAATGATGTCCACATATTGGGTATTTCATCCCTTGCAGCGGGCCACAAAACCTTAGTTCCCGAGACCATAGCAGCTTTAAAAAAAATAGGCAGAGAAGATATACTCGTGATCGCGGGAGGTGTAATTCCGCCCCAAGATTATCAGTATCTTTTTGATGCCGGAGTGGCTGGAGTGTTTGGACCAGGCACCATAGTTGGTGAAGCTGCATCTGAAATATTGGAGATGATGATCGATTATTTTTAGAGATAAAGGATAGAATGAAACAACATATAGAAAAACTTGTAGAGAAGCAGCGAGAAGCGCTTTTAGGTGGTGGTACTAAGCGTATTGAGAAGCAACATGCCAAGGGCAAACTAACTGCTCGAGAGCGGATAGATTATCTATTGGATGTAGGGTCATTTGAAGAGATGGGTATGTTGGTGACACATCGAACTACGGATTTCGGAATGCAGGAAGAAGTCTATTATGGAGATGGCGTGATCACCGGACATGGTACAATAGGAGGTAGGCTGATCTATATTTTCGCTCAGGATTTTACGGTTTTTGGAGGATCGTTGTCAGAGACACATGCTGAGAAAATATGTAAGATATTAGATCTGGCGATGAAGACGGGAGCTCCTGTCATTGGCTTGAATGATAGTGGTGGTGCTCGAATACAAGAAGGCGTACGATCCCTTGGTGGTTATGCCGATATTTTCTACCGCAATGTCCAAGCCTCTGGATCGATTCCTCAGATTTCTGCTATTATGGGGCCCTGCGCAGGGGGAGCTGTATATTCACCTGCCATGACGGATTTTACACTCATGGTAGAGGGTTCTAGCTATATGTTCGTCACAGGGCCGAATGTCGTCAAGACGGTTACCAATGAAACGGTTACTTCCGAACAATTGGGCGGAGCTCAAACACATGCTGCCAAGTCCGGAGTCGCCCATCTAACCGCTCCCAATGATGTGGTCTGTCTCGATCAAGTCAAACAATTATTGAGTTATCTACCACAGAATTACCGAGTAAAACCGGAACAAATTGATTTTGTTTTTGGGGATGAAATCAGGTATGAACTCGATGATATTATCCCGGAGAGTCCCAACCAACCTTATGATATGCATGAGATCATTGCGGGGATTATAGATTCGGATACGTTTTTTGAAATACATAAGGATTACGCCGAGAATATCATTGTTGGATTTGCCCGATTGGGGGGACGCAGTATAGGAATCATTGCCAATCAACCTATGGTTCTTGCGGGGTGTCTGGATGTCAACAGTTCGAAAAAAGCAGCTCGATTTACCCGATTTTGTGATTGTTTCAATATTCCAATATTGGTATTGGTTGATGTCCCCGGTTTTCTACCCGGTACAGATCAGGAGTGGAACGGGATCATTGTCAATGGAGCGAAATTGCTCTATGCACTTAGTGAGGCCAGTGTTCCTAGGATTTCTGTCATCACGCGCAAGGCTTATGGTGGGGCATATGATGTCATGAATAGCAAGCATATCGGTGCGGATATGAATTATGCATTTCCATGTGCTGAAATAGCGGTTATGGGCGCCAAAGGAGCCAGTGAGATTATCTTCAAGAAGGAAATTGCTGCTGCGCATGATCCCGACGCCAAGTTGAAGGAACTGGAAGCCGATTACGCCAAAAAATTTGCCAATCCATACAGTGCTACGCAAAGGGGATTTGTCGATGAAGTGATATTGCCACACAATGCCAGAAGAAAACTGATCAAGGCATTTGGCATTTTGGAAAATAAGTCTATTGAAGCACCCAAAAAGAAACATGGCAATATTCCTTTGTGAAGCATTGAGAACCTTTGTGCAAACGCTAGATTGGGTTTGCCGATGGTAAAATGAGGAATTTTTGCGATACGGTAAAATAGAGTACAATGTATAAGGTTGGTGTCATCGGGCTTTTTCTTGTGTCGTGGTCTTTTCTCATCTTAGCGGTTTGGGATAGATTTTAAAAAAGTGATATGACTAATAAAAAGCACGATACAGACTACTTTCAAGACCATATGCCTGGCAATATATGTTTCGGTTGTGGCCGTGACAACCATGATGGATTAAAAATAAGTAGCTATTGGGACGGGGATGAAGCGATTTGCCAATGGAAATCTGAGGACAAGTATCAGGGATGGAAGGGGATCATGAATGGAGGTATATTGGCCACGATCATTGATTGTCACAGTATGTGTACCGCTATGGCTTCAGCCTATAAGGCAGAAAGCAGAACCTTGGATTCGGAACCCATCTATAGATATGCTACCGGAACGTTGAAGGTAAAATATATCAAACCAACACCCAATGATGTTTTGGTTACATTAAGAGCCTCGATTGTTGAGATAAAAGGTCGAAAAGTTCTTGTGCATTGCAAGGTGTTCTGCGAGGATGTACTAACTGCTGAGGCAGACGTTGTCGCCATTCAGGTTTACAACAGTGCCATACAGTCCGAGGGTATATTTTCGAGTGAGTGAGCGAATAAGAGTGATAGATCCTGAATCAATAGATCCGATGATAGGGCGTTATAAAGAGAAGATTTCCTAATACTTAAATCAGTGATTCTCAAATGGAAGTGAGGAATGCGATGTAAAAAGGTGTAGTCTTTAAGAAAGACAAATCGAACAAATTTATATGGATATAGTTATTATATTGAGGATTTTTTTTGGTGTTAGTGCAATGAAGGAGATTTCTAAAACAAACTATACGATATGATTTCGTTAAAGAGGGAACGGTTAAAAAGGCAGTTGAGGACAGCGGGCAATTATACCGAATGGAAGGATCTTGCCATCCAATTGGATAAAGCCAATGGATATGATGCTTGGAAGCGGGATGATGAGAGTACGGATTTTGATCATGTCGAGATCAGAAGTCGGCTAGATAAATTGCGAAAATTCAGGAATATCGGGGATCACCAAGCTCTTTTATTCACTCTCAATGAAGGCATACATGGCAATATGGGAGGGATGGGCAATCCCAAGCTATACAATAAAGCCTTGTTTGGAACAAAGGAGGTCATTATCGAATATGTAGAAGAAATAGCCAAGGCATTGCTCGAGATCCATCGTAGCACACATAAGGACATAACAATAGAGGAGAAGCTTGATTTTTTTCAACGGGCGAGTCATTGTTTTGGTCGTTCAGCATTGATGTTGAGTGGTGGAGCACAATTGGGCAATTTTCATCTCGGTGTGATTAAGGCACTGATTGAGAACAATGTATTGCCAAGTGTTATATCGGGTTCAAGTGCAGGATCGATTTTTGCTGCTTTGGTGGGAACTTATACAGATGAAGAGCTGCATAGTTTTTTTGAGCCCAAAAATATTATGGTCAGGGTAGAAGAGGAATCAACTAAAGTGATGCGATTATTGGGTCAAAGAAATCGAGTGCAATCCAAGCACTTGGCTGAAAGTCTCAACAGGATTATACCCAATATGACTTTTCAAGAAGCATTTGCCAAGACCGGAAGGAAGATAAATATATCTGTTGCACCATATCAATCCAATCAAAAATCCCGCTTGCTCAATGATATTGCATCGCCTAATGTGTTGATTCACTCGGCTGTTATGGCGTCTTGTGCCATCCCGGGATTGTTTCCCCCGGTGACATTGATGGCTAAAAACAAAGATGGCATCGTACAAGAGTACTTGTCAGGAAGACAATGGGTAGATGGATCATTGTCCAATGACCTGCCCTCTAAACGGCTTGCCAGAATGTATCGAGCCAACCACTTTATAGTAAGTCTGACCAATCCATTGTTGTTACCATTTGTTAGCGATAAAGCCAAACGCAGCAATTTGGTGTCTGCAGCAACCAAGCTAAGTAAGACCATCATTCAAGAGACAACACAATTTAATTATACTTTAGTAAAGCCTTTTTTCAAATACTTCCCAAAGTTGGCTACCATAGCTAGTAATATCAATTCTATCGTACAGCAAGATTACTCCGGAGATATTAATATCATCGCGGATTTTAGTGTAATAGGGCCTCACAATCTATTGGCACCACTAACACAAGAAGAACTTCAAGCACTTATACGCAATGGAGAAGTCACAACGTGGCCTAAGATTGAATATATCCGGATTACAACACTTGTAGGTAGGCTATTGGATCAGATCCTTCAGGATTATGAACACAAAGGCATTGAGTTGTTGCAAAAAGTACTTCCAGAGTTCTCTCACTGAAATTAGAAGTTGGTGTAACGCTATTCATGAGACTCAGCACAATTAGTATGGGTTATCTCCGAGCATTGGTTACTCTGAGATGATTTGACTGTCACATCTTGGAAGTGCTATAATCGCCACTGTAACTACTCTGCACCCATGCTTTTGAACAACATAATGAATGTATTTTTTTTCGAGGCTCATTGGCAAAAGAATAACGCTATAGCCCTCCAAATTGACGAGGAGAATCGGGAAAAGAACCTTCTATTACCAACTTTGATGGGTGCTGAGAAGTTATTCGCCAATAAATCGTGTGTCATTATCAAAGTGGTGTATTACTTTTAGAAACTATGAGTATCACGACAGATTTTAAATCTCGCATGCGGCTACCGGTTGTGGCGGCTCCGATGTTTTTAATATCAGGTCCGGAATTAGTGATAGAATGTTGTAAGCAGGGTATTATTGGTACATTTCCGGCATTAAATCAACGTAGTACAGAGGGTTTTGAGGAGTGGGTTGTCACCATCAAGTCAGCATTGCGGGTTCATGAAGAGGAGACGGGACGGAGCGTGGCACCCTTTGGTGTCAACCTCATAGTACATCAAAGCAATCCTCGATTGAAAGCAGACCTTGATATTTGCGTTAAGCATAAAGTACCCATCATCATAACATCACTTGGAGCGGTTCCGGATTTGGTTGCCACGATACATGACTATGGCGGGAAGGTCTGGCATGATGTGATACATGAACGACATGGGCGCAAAGCGGTGGCGGCAGATGTCGATGGGCTGATATTGGTGAGTGCAGGTGCCGGAGGTCATGCTGGATTGTTGAATCCCATACCATTTGTACATGAAATACGGAGTTTTTTTGATGGACAGATATTATTGTCGGGCACATTGAGCACGGGACAAGATATAGCTACTGCGCTGCAGATGGGTGCGGATATGGCGTATATGGGGACTCGATTTATAAATGTCACCGAGAGTAGGGCAACAGCTGCTTATCAAGAGATGATTATTAATGCGGGTTGTTCGGATATTGTATATACTGCCGCTATATCTGGAGTACCGGCTAACTTTCTTCGTTCGAGTCTTGAGGCAATCGGTATCACCAAGGAGATGTGGCATCACAAGGCGAAGATAGATTTTGGCAAGGAGCTTGATGCTGCCAAGGCCGAAGCACAGGCGTGGAAGACGATTTGGTCGGCAGGGCAGGGTGTCACAAGTATCCGCGATGTCATGTCGGTAGCATCCTTGGTATCAAGATTGCATGAAGAATTTGTTGTGTCGATTGAGCGGCAGTGTAAAATATTGGATCAATATCTTAAATAAACGCATATGAATATTCGTCTCTTTCTACTTTTCATTTTGAGCACACTATGGGCGTGTCAAAACAGGGTCAATACCCTTGCTGCAGATAAGATCTATCATAACGGATCCATTGTTCCGATGACAGGGGTAACAGATGTGTATGATGCTATTAGTGTGCGCGATGGAGCAATAATATCAGTAGGGTCATGGGAGGAAATCAAGGCGCAGATAGGTACAGAGACTGAGGTGATAGACCTCAAGGGCAAATGTTTGCTGCCCGGATTTATAGACGGGCACAGTCATTTTGTAGCCGGGATGGAACATGCGAACTATGTAAATCTGTGGTCACCGCCATTTGGAAGTATTACCAATATTCCCTCAATAGTATCGGCATTAAAGCGACACAAGGAAGATCGTGATTTGTCGTCGGGAGAATGGATATTGGCATTTGGATATGATCCGGATCTCCTCCAAGAGGAGCGACATCCTAACAAAATGGATCTGGATGAGGCATTTCCCGACAATCCGGTTTTTATGCTACATGTCTCTGGGCACTTGGGTGTACTCAATAGCGCGGCACTAAAGCTCGTAGGTATATCAAAAGAGACAGCGGATCCTCAAGGTGGGCAGATAGACCGCATCCCGGGCAGTAAAGATCCCATTGGTGTCATTAAGGAAGCTGCGTTGCTACTTGTACAGAGCCAATTGCCCAAGCCCAAGGATAAAGATATTGATGAGATGTTTGGAGATATGCAGGACTACTATGCCAGTTGTGGTATCACGACGGCACAAGATGGATTTACCAAGGCGCATCAGATCGATATGCTGATGGATATAAGTGAGCGTGGGATGCTCGATATGGATCTTATTGGGCTCGTAGGATTTACGGAGATAGATTCGATTGTAGGCAATCCACAGTATATCTTCAATGAATATCGACAGCACTTCAAATTGGGCGGAATAAAATTGATTACCGATGGATCGCCTCAAGGCAAGACGGCATTGATGAAAGACCCATATCTGACGGAAGTTCCGGGATGTGCTCATGATTGTAGAGGTATAGCGATCCTGCCTGAGGAAGCATTGCAAGGGTTGGTCAGCAAGGTTTATGCCTCGGGGATTCAGCTCTATATACATAGCAATGGAGATGCGGCGATCGATATGTTTCTCGAAGCGCATCGACAGGCATTGGAAGTACAGTCGTTGGACAGCAGACCACTACGAACTGTCGTCATTCACTCACAATTCATGCGACCCGACCTAGTCGAGCAATATCGTCAATATGGAATAATACCGTCATATTTTACCAACCACACCTTTTTTTGGGGAGATGTACATGTCAGAAATATGGGTAGCGAGCGAGCGGCTTTTACAAGTCCACTACGAGCAAGTATCGATGCAGGATTAAGATATACCAATCATACAGATTATCCTATTACACCCCACGATCAACTGTTTACGGTATGGTCTGCTGTCAACAGAGTATCCCGTAGCGATCAGGTCATTGGTCCGGATGAGCGGGTCACCGCCTACGAGGCATTGGAAGCAATCACGATCCATGGAGCCTATCAATATCGTGAAGAGGATCGCAAGGGAACCTTGGAAGCCGGCAAGATTGCGGATTTTGTCATTTTAAGTGAGAATCCTGTTACTGCTGCGCCCATGTCGATTAAAGATATACGAGTAGAGGAGACCATAAAAGAAGGCAAAACGATCTATGCGCGCAACCAATAACAAGGGTTATGGCGTCGCTAAAGAGTGGAAGGAGGCAGGTGTTGATCTCAGTACATTCTATCGGGACACAAAGGCGACGTTTGCTCAATGTAAAGTGCCTGATAGGCAACCTGACTTTGTTTCGGAGTCCGGTAGTCATTACTGGTTTTTTGAGTATCGGGATGTGGATTTTTATGTGGTAAGATGGTCTGATCACTGGTGCGATCGATTACTACCCGATGGAAATAAAGTAATCAAGGACATAGCTCGTATAGCTTCCTGTGTATGGCATATAAGAATGACAGACGTAAAGATAGATCTCAATAAAGCCATCGCAGGACAATGTTGTCTCAGAGATTTTCGGCGTATTAGCTGGCACAAAAAAGGAAGATATACCCTGTGTTGAGGGATATGAGCCAAAGAGATAAATAGGATGACTTAAAAGAAATACGCTAAGCAAATTGGACAAGTCTATAAAAGCAGATACATTTGCGCCCCGTAAAGCGGAATTCAATTTTGCTAAGGCAACTTAGGCCTCGTAGCTCAACTGGATAGAGCAGCTGACTTCTAATCAGCAGGTTTCAGGTTCGAGTCCTGACGGGGTCACATTGGTCACTCTCTATATCGTGGATATAGAGAGTTTTTTTTATGAGGGGTCAGAGACTTTAGAGGAGAGAAGGTCAAAAATAGGATTTCATTGATCAACAATAGATATGAAGAAATGAAAACTATTGTTCTGTTGTGCCATTGTAATATACGGATCGCACCGTAGTTCTCAATAGGCATTCATTACAGATTTTTTTAGTTTTTTGACATACTCTTCCATAGCCCAATCCCGGTAGTTGCGTGTGGAATTGGAGATATTGTAGCAATAGTGCCGGATGCGATCATGGATATCGTCTCTAAGCAATCGAATAAGGCTCAAGGCTTCCATGAGATCATCAGCATTTTCGGTTATGATGCGTAGATGTTGGTCTATGGCACGTTGGATAACAACTTCGGATTTTAGTTTTTCGGCTGCTACTTTTTTGTATTCCTCATCAATATCAAATTCTATGTCTTGGCTTTTGGCAAATTTGTTGCGAATCTCATCAGGCATCTTGTATTTGAACATTCGTTCAAGATTCTCATCCGTGATCAGCGTATCTAGAAAGAGTGTGGGGTTTTTAAATATTTTCTGCCAATCGAAATCAGAGCTCCATGGGCCAAACCTAGCGATGTTGTTGCCCAGGTCTATCACCTGAAAAGTAGTTTTATTGGGAAGAATCCGTGATCCCCGACCGATCATCTGAAGGTAGAGACTGAGGGATCGTGTAGCTCTATTGAGAATAATTGACTCGATGGTAGGTTCATCAAATCCCGTTGTCAAAATACTTACCGAGGTGAGAATGGCATCCGGTTTATGTTTAAACCAGTGCAGTATATCCTGTCTTTCTTTCTTAGTATGTGTATTGTCAAGATGTCGTACATCGTAACCTTCTGAGCGAAATGTTTCAAACACATATTGAGATGTGTTGATACCATTGTTAAAGATTAAGGTCTTTTTTCCCTTGGAGGTTTGTTCATAGGCATACAGTAGTTTGCTACGCATCAAAACACTATTGTAAAGTTCTTCGGATGACGCTACCGTGTAATCACCATTGACGCCGATCTTAAGTGTTCCGAGTCCGACATCATAACTCAATGTGTTGGCCTTGGCAAGGTACTTTTTGTCAATGAGGGATTGGATACTACTACCTACGAGCAGCTCATCATAGCTGTCGTTCATAGGAAGTTTGACACTAGAACTCAATGGTGTAGCAGTGACGCCGAGGATAAAACAATCTTCAAAATATTTAAACAGTTTCCTAAAGGAGTTATAGTGAGCTTCGTCGATGATGACGAGTCCTACATCTTCTAAGGACACTTTTTCATCATTCAGGCGATTGTTCAGCGTTTCGACCATTGCAACAAAGCACATATAATCTCTGTGATCGGGAATCTCCTTGACTTGTGAATTGATGACTTTGTTTTTGACACCAAATTCATTCAACATGGCCGAAGTCTGTTTAGACAATTCGATACGATGTGTCAAGATAAAGACGCGTTTACCTGTTTTTTGGATATAGCGACGGGCTATTTCTGAAAACACGACAGTTTTACCACCTCCTGTAGGGAGTTGATAAATCATGTTGTGATTGGGGGGAGCCGTATCAATACGACTAAAGATCTCGTTGAGGTCTCTAATCTGATAGTCATACAGAGACTTACCCGTTACGATATCTCCATCAACCCTTGTGTTATCTTCTTGCGCCATGATTCAGGGTGCAAAAGTACATTGTATTATGACATATAGCGGGAATATTAATTTATTTGTTGCATTTTTTCGAGGAAATATAAAAGTATTTGAGATTTTCTGAAGGAGTCACATGATGAACTATTGTCGGGATATACGGTGTTGTGTTTCATACCGAAAAAATCCAGCCGCACATTTTACACATTTGGTTTTTCCTCCTTACAGACCCACCCTAAAAACCAAAAGAGTAAAATTTTCCCAACACTCACATATCAATTTTAATAAAACATTTCTATATTCGCCATATAATGTCAAGTCAAAAATAGACTAATGAAAAATATTGGACAGACTTTACGTGAATTACGAGAATCAAAAGGACTTCTTCTTCGTGAAGTTGGAGCAGCTTTATCGCTCGACCCAACTCTTCTAAGTAAAA
>JAJRXG010000163.1 GCA_024276375.1 Bacteroidota bacterium
GAGAATAATCTCAATGGCGCGGATCATTTATCCGGTCGAACAAAAATCAAAATGATTAATAAACTCCACTAGAGTACTATATTTTGGTCTGACGTTATGAAGGTCTTTAATGTTGTAGATATAGAAGGCTTGGAGGAAGTATCGCAATATCTACTTGAACTGTCGGATAAGTACAAGATATTTTTATTGATTGGAGATCTTGGAGCAGGCAAAACTACGCTGGTCAAAAGATGGGTTGAAGCTATGGGGATTGCAGAGGAGGTCTCAAGTCCGACCTATGCCATCGCCAATATCTATCATGGATCAGGGATCATCGTCAACCATATTGATTTGTATCGTATCCGAGATCTTGATGAAGCATATGAAATCGGAATAGAGGAGTATTTGCTATCCGGTCAATATTGTTTTATCGAGTGGCCTGAAATAATCAGAGAGATATTGTCGGATTCTTATGTAGAAATCATGATGGTTTCAGACACCAACAATCAACGTAAGATTGATATAACCGAGTTTGTGATTGAGGATTGAGGCCAAGGAGATGCGGAGAGAATGTCTTCTTTTAAGACTTCTTTCGTATTATGGTCTCTGAAACAATAAGTACCCAGTTGAAGGACAAATATAAATTTTCGAGTTTTTTTGCCAAGGGGCATTATGAAACACAGGTAGAAACCTTGGAAGTGCGTTCCAAAGGCGAAGGTATTACGATCGGAATTCCTAAGGAATCAACTATCAATGAAAGTAGGGTTGCACTAGTGCCCAATTCAGTTCGTTCTATTGTTGGCTATGGTCATTCTGTCATCATTGAATCCAAAGCAGGAGAGGCTTCCCAGTTTAGTGATAGTCATTTTGCTTCAGCCGGCGCGGAGATAAGTAATGATCCTAAAAGAGTATATCAATCCGAGATTATTGTCAAATCTTCTCCACCGACGATTGATGAGATCGAGCTTATGTCTCCCGGACAAATCTTGATTACGCCATTGCAGTTGCCGACAATTGATGTTGCTTACCTCGAAAAGATTCGACAACAGAAGATCATCGCCATTGCAATGGAGCACTTGCGATATGATGATGGCTCATTTCCGGTCATAAGGGTGATGAGTGAGATAGCAGGCCGGATGGCCATCCTTACGGCTTCCGAATTGTTGTCCATAGGCAAGGGCGGAAGAGGTGTTTTATTGGGTGGAGTATCAGGTGTTCCTCCTGCCAAGGTTGTGATTTTGGGAGCGGGAGTGGTGGGAGAACATGCGACCCGGACTGCTCTTGGCCTCGGTGCTTCTGTAAGGATATTTGATAATGATATTTATAAGATTATTCGACTACAGAGCAAGATTGGCCAACAATTGCATACCTCATCGATCAACCCAGAATATATAGCCTATCAACTTACCAGCGCTGATGTAGTCGTAGGTGCAATGCATTCTAAGACAGGCAGATCTCCGATTTTGGTCACCGAAGAGATGGTGAGCAACATGAAAAGAGGAAGTGTAATCATTGACATCAGTATCGATCAAGGAGGATGTTTTGAAACATCGTCTGTGACAAATCATACACAGCCGACATTTGTAAAGCACGGGGTTATCCATTATTGTGTACCCAATATTGCTTCAAAAGTGGCTCGAACAAGTTCTATGGCTATCAGTAATATACTGACTCCGTTGATTCTTAAAATCGGAAACAACCAATCAACTAAAGAGATCTTGTACCATAGTGATGGTATTCGGCATGGTGTATATTCTTATGCCGGTCATATCACAAATATGTACCTTGCCAAAAGATTTGGATTCAAATATACCGCGCTAGAGCTCTTGCTCACTTCTGAACACTAGTTTTTAATTGCATGAAGTTTGTCATATATACTTTTTTGATTTTAGGGTCATTGACCCGGAGTTGGGGTCAGAGTACGACCGAAGAGGTCGTTATCTCAATACACCCTTTGACAGATCAAATATATATGTTGGAAGGCTCAGGAGGCAATATCGGGTTGTTTATAGGAGAAGGGGAGACCTTTTTGATCGATGATCAATATGCTCCGATGTCTCAGAAGATTAAGAATGCAATAGCGACATTGACAGATTTGCCAGTGACTACTATAGTCAACACGCATTGGCACGGGGATCACACCGGGGGGAATGAAAGTTTTGGGATGGATGGAGCTACCATAGTTGCCCACGACAATGTATATGTACGGATGAATAAGTCTCACAATCGCAATGGTACTGTGAGC
>JAJRXG010000164.1 GCA_024276375.1 Bacteroidota bacterium
TATGCAGCAGCAGATATCAATAGCGATGCTCGCGTGGATTTAGAGGATTATTGGGATTTAGCTGCTATTATCTATGATTTGCCCGGACGCGATGTCAGCAATATCCAACCGTGGAAGTTTTTTGATGCCCTCCAGTACTATGGCGGACAAAGACGAGCATCCAAATTAGTGGTGCCGATACCGATCCGCACCTTTAGACAACGATATGATATCATGGGTGTTAAAGTCGGAGATATCGATTTCTCTGTAAACAAAGATACAGGCAAATCCTTGGGTAGAAGCTTGGGTCAAAAAGAAACGACCTTTAGCATGACTAAAAATAACCGATCCGCAACTTACAATATCCTCATTCCTTCACAAACTCAAGGTCATGCCATGTCCGTTGCCATGGAGCAATTGCGTACCTCGGAGATCCTTAGTATAACCCACGGGTTTGACAAAGTAGATTATTATACAGTGGAAGAGGATGGATTACTCTGGATCAACATGATCCAAAAGGATGAATGGGATCCAAATCAGCCCATTACAATCCGCCTCGCTAAGACATCAAAAATAGCACCTACAGGTAAATACACACACAATAATTCTGGGCAACTCGTAGAAGATGTCCTTTACTTAAAAGAGAAATCTCTCTTGCAAACTACAATGAACATCAGCCCTAACCCATTTTACAATCAATTACTAATCTCCTTAGAATCTATGGGTGAAAACCCGGGCAATATTGAGTTAATATCTCTGACAGGTCAAAAACTCCTCGATACAGATGTAAATCTGAATCGAGGTATGAATTCAATCAGGATAAACACAGGATATTTGGCAAGTGGTATTTACTTACTCAAAATGACTATTGGTAAGGAAGTGATTGTTAAACGGATTAGCAAGAATCAACTTTAATTGTTAAAGTAATTCAAGAATAAGGATATGAGATAGAATGTGCCCAACTTTATAGTTGTCGAACGACTTATTTACAACCTCATATCTCCCATTCTAGCAAAAAAGCCATTGCTCTGGCTCTGATGATATTAACATTTTTTAATACATGTTGATAACTTAATTACGGCACTTGCGTATATAATGTTAATTTTATAATATCAGCTTCGGTGACCCGACCCATCCCTTAAGCCGTTACTGATTGTATTTTGATAATAGACCATCCTGAGTATGCCTCTTTCGGGTACATTACAGTCAGTATGCTTAGGTCGATTTTGGATCTGGGTTGTGGTGTTCAGCGCTATGGAGATGGCTGTGTCTCAAGCTCAAGTAAGGATATTTTATTCGGATTTTGAAAATACTTCCGGAGACAATGCATGGATCATGAATGGTGGTGCCACGGATGGTAATTGGATCATCGGGACGCCAACACCCTACACCACAGTAGGCAATCAGATGGAAATTGACGCCTTCCAAGGTACGGATGTATTAGTGACAGGAATCTTCTTTCAACAAGATTTGGATTTTGGCCCCTCCTCTGCACGTTCGCCTACTATTTCGTTGCCAGTTGACAGCCTCGTTTTAGATTTTCAATACTATATTTCCCATTACCTCAATTCCTCATCAGCAGATTATTTTATAATGGAATTGAGAAGAGCCTCTGATGACATGCTTCTGATGACAATATTAAACGACGTGGGCAACGCCAGCAATAAAGCAGCAGCTTGGAGTTCTTACTCCGCAGATATATCGGTGTATGGCGGCCAAGATGTATATCTCTATGTCGAAGGCATTGATGGTGCCAACCAATCAAAATTTGAGATTGCATTGGACGTCGTAAAAATTACAGCATTTAATGCTTCCCCAATGGTCGGATGTACCGAACTCCTCAATGACGATTTCGAAGGAGGATGGGGCAACTGGGTGGATGGAGGTGCCGATGCCCGTAGAATAAATTCTACTACGTATGCTAACTCCGGTAGATTCTCAATCCGGCTGAGAGACAACACCAACACATCTGTTATGACGACGGCATCCAATTATGATTTAAGTGGCGTTGATTCTATCATTGTGGACTTTACTTTTTATCCACAATCTTTTGAAGGTGTCGAAGATTTTTGGTTTCAGATCTCTTCTGACGGAGGTTCGACCTATACAAATTATAGGACTTGGGTCAACAACATTGACTTTGTTAATAATATTCGCGGTTTCGAATCCTTTGTGATTTCGGGTCCCTTTAGTGCCAACACTAAATTCCGATTTCGTTGTGATGCCTCCGGCAACAACGACCGAGTCTATATTGATGACGTCCGTATTGAGTCCTGTATCGGCAGTATAGCTATGTGTCCTGAACTTGCGCTCAAAGATACTTCTATGTGCGTCAATCAAATCATTGCCATTGATGGCAATCCTATCGGTGGAAGTGGTGTTTATACAACTCACCTATGGACAGATCTCAATACCGGTAGTGCTGCCAATTATAGCTTGACTCAATTAGATCAACAGATTGTCACGGTAGATCTCAATGGAGGAGAACCGGGTACAATAGATCTGAGTTACAGTGTTACAGATTCAACCGGATGTACCATCGCAGACACACTTCAAGTGGTTGTAGCCCTTTTGCCGCCGTGTAGTATCACGAGTACTTGGGATTCTATATGTCTTGGTGTTACCCTTGCGACTATAAAGTTAGATCGCGAACACATCGTTCAACCTAACTCAGTTGAAATTGACCCAGCCTCAGGTCAAGGAACAACTGTCAACCACCTCATCCAGAACGTTTTAGATCCCGCCAATACAAAAATCACCATCACTTTGCCGACATGGGACGACCACTTTGATTCTATATTGCTCAATGGCAATATGATCATACCCGAAGTGTTTGAACCAGCTTCATTCAATAGTGGCGGTATGAATTGCCAGTCACCTTGGATTGCCAACGCCAATGGGCTTGCGAGATCCATAATTACTATTGAGAGTGGCAGCGTCCGCTACTTTAGCAGCCTCACTCCGAGTAGTACAGTGATGACTGAAGTCTTTCCAACCAATTGGACTACGACACCCCAAAACCTCATTTATGGAGACAATGTGTTGCGATTTGGCATTCAGAATACTTTCGGTCCTGTAAGTGGGAGTTGGTATATCACTGTAGAGGGAGGGCAAGGATATTCCTTTTTATGGAATACAGGTGCAACTACAGACCAAATCGAGGTCTCTCCGGATACAACTACTACCTACCAGTTGACAGTTACTTCACCGAGTGGATGTTCCTCTACTTGTAGTTATACCATCGTGGTTCAGGATTTTATAGCCTCCGCTGACGATGTGGCATTGTGTGCCACCGATAGCATTCAGATCATTGCCTCTCTCAGTGGATCTGCCTCAGTTGACTCCATCAGTTGGCTGACATTGTCACCTGTACTATCCGGGGTTAACCTATATTCTAACGTCAATAGTGACACATTGCTGATCGTTGCCCAACAAGCACAATCAGGCTCGATGCGCATTGCCTTGTGGACTCAAAGCTCCATCGGTTGTATCGGAGTAGATACTTTCACACTCGTAGTTCATCCGTCTTATTTAGACTCTCTTTCATATACCATCTGCGAAGGAGATACAGTGGTTTTAGGAAATGAGGTGATTACTACAGCTGGTATCTATGTACAGAATGACACCACCAGCTTTGGTTGTGATAGTATTACGGTAGCACAAGTCATGGTACTTCCTTCATACAGAGATACCATTTCGTACCAAGGTTGTCAGGGCGATGGATACAACATCCTTGTCAACGGAATCACCTACGATGAATCGAATCCACAGGGGATCGAGACATTGACTTCAAGCAATGGTTGTGACAGTATCATCGACATTCAATTGACATTCTCAGATACCTTCTTGACCAATATTAATTATCTTGGATGCAGTGACGACGGCTATAACATCCTTGTCAATGGTACAACGTATGACGTCAATAACCCTTCCGGTGCGGAGTATCTGACTAGTACCAATGGTTGTGACAGTACGATTGTGATTGACTTAGTTTTTGACCCGATAGTTGTTGTCGAAGCCGGTATGTTGCCCGATGCAATGTGTTCCAATGCTGTGCTCGACCTATCTTCTCTTGGAGCAAGTATTACAGGTGGAACGACTTCCGGCACTTGGACTAGTACAGGGAGTGGTGTTTTTGATAATGGCGGCGATTTTGAGACAGCGACTACTTATATCCCAAGTCAATCAGATATAGATGCAGGAGAAATCCTCCTCAACCTTACGTCCGATAATCCACCGGGACAATGTGATCCTGCTGTAGATGTTGCCCTAATCCTCATCAATGATTTGCGATGCAGCCAATTTCCTTGGGCGGGAAACTGAGATAATCTCAATTATTAAGT
Organism: Bacteroidota bacterium; assembly: GCA_024276375.1. Lineage (GTDB taxonomy): Bacteria > Bacteroidota > Bacteroidia > Chitinophagales > Saprospiraceae > JAJRXG01. The sequence goes on from JAJRXG010000164.1 coordinate 4,323, forward strand.
CGTTTGTTCCGTTTTCCTTAGCGACATTTGTGGCTTGAACAAGATAGTTATGGATATCAATGCACGTATCAAGCTTTTGGATCGATTGGGATCTATCATACGCTCCGAAGATTCTTGGGTGAACAAAATCAGTCAAAGCGCCTATATCGAAAATCCATGGTTCACACCCAAAAACTGCCTTCTTGCATTAGAGCATATTGCACGAGCTCATCTCAATGAAGAAGCGATACTAAAGTGGATTGCACCCTATAACCTTAACACAATAGAACCCAAAAATATCGGATTGGTACTGGCCGGCAATATCCCTCTAGTGGGCTGGCATGATGTTATGAGCACATTTATCTCAGGACATCGAAGTGTCATCAAGTTTTCGAGCAAGGATTCAATCCTCATAAAAGCACTGATCGATCGCATGGCAGTCTTGGATGCTCGAAGTGCGTCCTATTTTAAAGTCGTCGAACGCCTCGATCATATTGATGCAGTCATCGCTACAGGCGGCAATACCGCAGCCACATACTTCAAGTATTACTTCGGCAAATATCCTCACATCATACGGAAAAATCGGAGCTCGATTGCCATATTAGATGGCCAAGAGAACGAGACAGATCTCGCACTTCTCTCAGATGATATCTTTACCTATTTTGGGCTTGGTTGCCGGAGTGTATCCAAGTTATATGTACCTGATGGATATCAGTTTGACACCTTATTTGAGTCCAGCTTGGAACATGCCCACATCATAGATCATAACAAATACAAAAACAATTTTGACTATAACAATGCTATATACCTATTGAGTCAGCGGGCTTTTCTGACCAATAATATTTTTATTTTGCTTCAAGATTCCGCCTTATCTTCCAGAATCGCATGTGTCCATTATGAGCACTACTCCGATATCGATCTGTTGTCGCAAGGACTTGCCCAACAAGCAAGAGACATCCAATGCATCACATCGAAAAATGATGTTGCCGGGCTTGACGTCATACCTTTAGGAACATGTCAACGTCCAGAGTTAGATCAGTACGCTGATGCCATAGATACTTTACATTTTCTGACCAATGACCTATGACCAAACGCGAAAAAGCCAGAGCAATAGCCACTATCCTTGAACAACATTTTCCCTCTGTGCCCATACCTCTGGAACATCGAGATCCCTATACCCTACTGGTGGCGGTATTGCTCTCGGCTCAATGTACTGACGTACGTGTGAATCAAGTGACACCGCACCTTTGGGCATTGGCCGATAACCCCTACGATATGGCTAGACAATCCGTCGAAAGCATCAAAGCCATCATAAGGCCTTGTGGATTGGCTCCAAGAAAATCACAAGCGATATATGATCTATCCAATATACTTATGGATCAATATGACGGGCAA
>JAJRXG010000165.1 GCA_024276375.1 Bacteroidota bacterium
AAATGGGAAGAATGTACATTGGCGTGGTGGTAGCTAAGGTAGGTCATTATTGGTATTTGCTATGGTGTATATAACATATTGCACTTTATTAGCTGGTAATACGTGGTGGGGAGGGGTTGATTCGCTTCGCTCATCAAGGGAGACTCTTTATGAGGAGTTCTTAAACATATGAGGACAGAGGCGTAGCGGAGCAATATCCTATTTATGCCATTTGTTATACACACTTAGCGATACCGGATTGGCTCATTTGGGATAAAAAGACGTTCTTTGTGAACCTATTACAGACATTAAAAGAAGCTTATTATGGGGAGGATATTTGAAGTCCGCAAGGCATCGATGTTTGCTCGATATGATCGAATGGCCAAGCAATTTAGCCGTATTGGCAAGGACATCAATATAGCAGTCAAGGCGGGAGGTCCGGATCCGGACAACAATCCGGCATTAAGAAGGTGCATCCAGAATGCCAAGGGAGTGAATATGCCTAAAGACAAGGTAGAATCTGCCATTAAGCGAGCGATGGGCAAGGATACATCGGATTATGAAGAATTGCTTTACGAAGGCTATGCCCCACATGGTGTAGCGATTTTGATTGAAACGGCTACTGACAACCCGGTTCGGACTGTAGCCAAAGTACGTGCGGTATTCAATAAATGCAATGGGAGTTTAGGGACATCCGGATCGGTAAGTTTTCAGTTTAAGAAAATGGGTGTTTTTAAACTCGATCCTTCGGGAATTGATCAAGAGGAATTGGAGTTTGAGTTGATAGATTACGGACTTGAAGAGCTTGGAGAAGGTACTGATGACGATGGCCATGACCGGTTGGTGATCCGGGTTCCATTTGTTGAATTTGGCAATATGCAAAAGGGTTTGGAGAATAAGGGTTTGGAGCCGTTATCTGCCGAAACTGAGTGGATACCGCTCAATCTGGTTGAAGTCAGTGGATCGGACGAAGAAGACGTACTAAAATTGATAGCCAAGATGGAAGAGGAGGAAGACGTGCAGACAGTCTTTCACAATCTTGCATAAAAAAGTTACTATTCAGGAGGGTGCTTTTTAGTCAAAATGACGCCTACCTGAATAGTAACATAAAAAAAAGTCGTTTCGGACAATGCATTATTCTCGAGAAGCACTATCGTTGATGTCACCGATTTTGATGGCATCAATCGAGAGCATTTCGGTGTCAGCAATAAGGATGTTGGGAGGGACAAAAATCCAAGGATCCGTATTGGGAAACATCGAGACTTTTTCAATTAAAATATTTTGGATGAGGGTTATGTCGGCAACTGAAACAGTGCCACTTCCATTGGTGTCTCCTGCTCGCAACCTCAACTCGTTGTCTATGATGGTCTTTCCCAACAAGTGATTGATCAACAATGTGATGTCGGTGACAGAGAGTCCGTCGCGCGGATCCGCATCTTTGTTGAAGCTTACTGTAGTGGGATCCACCAATGCAATCCTAAAGGTGCCATCTGCGCTTGTAACACCCAGCAGACGTCCGTTGATGGAGTCTCTAATCTCCACATTGGCAAGCCCCAATCCCTCAAGATTTCTAATGCTTCCCATGAAGTAAAAGGTGTCTTTGGCAACTCCTGTTGAATCTTTTATTCCATCACAATTTTCGTCAATATCATTGTCGAGTATGTCTTCAGCACCCGGATTGATGTCTGCGTCCATGTCATTACAATCCACATCGGAGTTAAAGCCATCCATATCCTTATCCAAGTATACTATGATGCCGTCACAATTTTCATCGACATCATTGTCCGGAATCTCAATTGCATTTGGGTTGATATTGGGATTGGTATCGTCACAGTCATCGTCTGAATTGAAGCCGTCATTATCGTCATCTATCTCCAATATCAAGCCATTACAATCGTCGTCTATACCATTATTGGCAATTTCTTCAACACCGGGGTTGACGTTGGCATCCATATCGTTGCAATCCACATCGGAGTTAAAGCCATCCATATCTATATCGATGATTAAGGTATCTCCGTCACAGTTTTCATCGATCATATTATTGGGTATTTCTTCAGCTCCGGGATTGACGCTGGCATCCATATCGTTGCAATCCACATCACTGGAGAAACCATCTTGATCTACGTCATCTACAAAGAAAGGTGCGATGCCCAGAGTAGTATTGACTACACGATCCATCCCATTATTTCCGTTGCCATCTGCGAAAACTGCAGCTGCATAAATGGTGACAGAATCAACGGAGAAAAACTCCGGTGTATGCCACATTGCGGTATAGGTCACTATGGTGTCATTGCCGAAGTTCTTGGCGGGTTTGTGTTCAAAGTATATTCTATTGTTGAACGTGGTAATTCCGGCTTCTGCTTCGGGATTTGAAAAACTACCTACGTTGACTAGGGTGCCGGACGAGTCGCCGAGCGCTACGATCTGAAACCCTCCCAAATTGACAGCCTGTGATGTACTGACAAGTTCGACTGTTATATTGAATGTTTCGTTGCGTACGGAGATGGAAGGAAAGCCTCGCAGGTTGATACTGCCATGGATGGCGGGATTGCCTCCGGTATGACAATTGGCTTGACTACAAGTAGGCTCATCTGGAGCTCCTGTTCTACCGCGCGGAGGACGAGAGGAAAAGGACAACAATATCCATAAGGCAATACCAAGGCATAAAAGAACCTGAGACTTATTATGATGCATAAACACTAATATCTAAAATATTATGGAGATTTTGTATTTGCATTTCCACTGGGATCACCCAATTTGATGCCAATGGTAGAAAGCGTCTCTGTACTATTGTTCGGGATTGATGCATCGGGTGGATCAAATCTCCATGATCTACCACCGGGAAAAGTATTGGTCAGACCCAAGATGATGCGCTGAATCAAGATGATATCTACAGATGAGACGTTACCATCTTCGTTGGCATCTGCTGCTAAAATCCTATATGCTTGCTCGAACAACTGGGTGCCAATTAAGTGATTTTTGATTTGCACCAGATCCACCGATGAGACCCCGTTGGCAGCAACATCATTTTTTCTATATGTTATAGAGATGGCTCCCATGACGTTTTTGATACTCCATTGTCCGTCATTGTCAGTTTGGACTGAGTCCAATGACAGATCAGAAGGGACGACCCATACATTGGCGATACCTTCCCCTTCTCCTGTTTGGACTATGCCTCTGACGACTCTGTTTTCTGATGACATTCCGAGAATGCCGTCGCAGTTTTCATCGATATCATTGTCGTTGATTTCTTGAGCATCGGGATTGATCAGGGCATTCATATCATCACAGTCTTCATCGGAGTTAAAGCCATCCATATCCATATCCACATAAAGCGTATCGCCATTGCAGTTTTCATCGATCATATTATTGGGTATTTCTACGGCTCCGGGGTTGACATTGGGATTGTTGTCATCACAGTCTTCGTCAGAGTTATAACCATCCATATCTATATCAATGATCAGTGTATCGCCATCGCAATTTTCATCGATCATATTGTTAGGTATCTCCACGGCACCGGGATTGATGGAAGCGTCTGTATCGTCACAATCTACGTCCGAATCATATCCATCATTGTCTTGATCCATGGCCATTGCGACGGATCTCGATGCATATTTGACGGTATTGGGCATTTCGTAATATGCAATATAAGGGGCATTGGTGTTATCGAGCGCCATGTTGGTCAATTCTCCAAGGGATCCCGGACTTTGGTCGTCCTCAACTACGGTTTCTATAGACCATACACCGCCGACTAATCTGCCGTATTTGATAATCTTACGATCTCCATATGAAACGTGCAAGATGCCATCGCTACCGATAGTAATTGATGTGACGTGACGTGCCAGACCATCCAAGTTCTTCAATGTGTCGATCGTTTCTGAGCTCCAGTTTCTGTCAAATTCATGAGCTACTTTTATAATGGCCATAGCGCCATTTTCAATCACCTTGGCATAGGAAATATGCATATTTCCAGCGGCATCTGAGGTAATATCTGACCATATTCCACCTTCGTCAATGGTCTCAGTTTTCCATACGCCTGCATTTTTATACACCATGTTTAAGGTTTCTTCTGTGGGGTTATAGTAGGAGATATGAGGTGCACCTCTGTTATCTACCGCGATTCCCGTGGAGAACCGATAGGAAAACTGAATGGTGGGTAGTGTCTCTTTGTTCCAAGTATCACTTCCGGGAGCCCGGTAGCTGTATTCTACACCGGTCGAGGGATCCACCGATGAGGTATGTACACCTTGTTCATGATCGATGGCGATGTCATTGTCCCACCCATCATGGTTGGGATGAGGAATAGATGTTTCTTGCCATGTAGCACCACCTTGATATACGGTTTCACTGTTGGCATTGTGGTCATGAACAGCTATGATAGGGATCCCGAGAGAATCGACGGCAATGGCTGTTGGGCCGTAGTAATAACCCTGATCTACTTGTTGGCTATTTTTGCCGGTACTGTCGATTAAGGTGTATCCGACCCACCCATTTGGATCTTCACTGAGGTATGCGATGTGGATTCTATTGAGGTGATCGATAGTTATACCGGGTTTGATGCCGGTCTCGACCGTCTCAATGCTCCAAATCTGAGCTATTGATCCGAGAGGAAGTATTAAAATCATCCCCATCAATGCGAAACAGAAGAGTAAAGTTGACGTACGATACATAGTAAGATGGTTTTAATCAAACCTAAAGTTACGACATAACCCTTATGTTTTATTGGGGTTTCTATTAAGTTGTCCTAGCTGGGACGATAATATGCTCCACAAAGTCCTTGTTTAACCTTGTTTTTAGGCAGATAGGGACAGATAAGGAGCTCCCTTAGTAATCGATCTGGCGATGACAAGACGCTGGATTTCGGATGTCCCTTCATAGATTTGAGTAATCTTGGCGTCGCGCATGAGTCGTTCGACGTGGTATTCTTTAACATATCCGTAGCCTCCATGTACTTGCACGGCTTCGATAGTTGTTTTCATGGCGACCTCGGAGGCATACAGTTTGGCCATTGCGGCGGCCGTGGCATAGTCTCTTTCTTGATCTTTCATCCACGCGGCGCGATAAACCATCATGCGTGTGGCTTCTATCTCCATGGCCATATCTGCGAGTTTAAAACTGATGGCTTGGTGTTGATTGATGGGTTTGCCAAAAGTTTTTCGTTCATGAGAGTATGCGAGGGCGAGTTCGTAAGCACCGGCAGCGATTCCCAGAGCTTGGGCTGCGATGCCTATGCGACCACCATCGAGTGTTTTCATTGCAAACTTAAATCCAAATCCCTCGTTGCCGAGTCGATGAGATTTGGGGACTTTAACATCGGCAAACATGACAGAGGAAGTATCTGAAGCTCGTATGCCCAGTTTGTCTTCTTTGTTTCCCGTGCTGACTCCCGGCCAAGAGGCATCGACGACAAGAGCATTGATACCACGATGCCCTGCTGCTCTATCTGTTTGAGCGATCACGACATATACACCTGCTTTTTTGCCATTTGTGATCCAATTTTTGGTGCCGTTGAGGAGGTAGTAATCGCCTTTGTCTTCGGCGGTCGTACTCTGACTTGTGGCATCACTTCCCGCCTCGGGCTCAGAGAGACAAAAAGCACCGATCATTTCACCTGTGGCCAATTTTGTGAGGTAGTTTGTTTTAATCTCTTGGTTGGCATATTTTTCTATGCCCCAGCACACCAATGAATTGTGTGCAGACATTATTACAGAGCAAGAGTTGTCGTATTTGGAGATCTCTTCAAGGGCGATCACATAGGACAATGTATCCATACCACTACCACCGTATTGGGGGTCGGTCATAATACCCATGAATCCCATTTCGGCCATCATCTTTACTTGTTCTGAAGGATGGGTCATATCGATATCCCTTTGGATGACGCCGGGTTTTAGTTCGTTTTGAGTAAGGTCACGAGCGGCCTGTCGGATCATGAGGTGCTCTTCGCTAAGTGTAAAATCCATAGTATTCGATTATAAATAAGATAAAGAGATCATATTGAGTTTTAAGGAGATAACCTGAATTTTAATCCATTGAATTCAAAAGAGAGGCCAAGGTAGAAATATTGCCGTTATTTCTTTGTGTGTTGGAGGTATGCCTTGATGGGGTACAGATTACTAAAGCAGTTACAAAAACACTTTTGGGGTCAATCTGAGGGCATGAGCCAAAGCGTCCATATTGAGTCCGGTATCAACATTGTTTTGGTCAAAAAAGGAGATCATTTTCTCCATTGGCATATTTCCCGTAAGGTTGTCTCTGGCCATAGGGCATCCCCCGTAACCCTTGAGAGCGCCATCAAATCTACGGCATCCGTGATCATATGCGGTCTGAACTTTATCCCTCCAATCTTGGGGTCGAGTATGCAGATGTGCACCAAAAGTGATCTGGGGAAATCGCGGGATAAGGTTTTCAAAGAGGTAGGCGATGTTGTCCGGTGTAGAGACTCCGATCGTATCGGAGAGAGAAAAAAATGTAATACCCATGGCCACCAGGTCGGACACCCACCTCTCGACGGTTTCTAGGCTCCATTCATCTCCATAAGGGTTGCCAAATCCCATAGAAATGTACAGAACCAATTGTTTGGAGTTTTTGACTGCAATACTTTGAATATCAGCTACCCGGTGCAGAGATTCTTCGATAGTAGCATTGGTGTTGCGCATCTGAAAGGTTTCAGAAATAGAGAAGGGATACCCCAGATAATCTATTTCTTGGTGTTGGACAGCTTCATGAGCGCCGCGACGATTGGCGACGATGGACAAGAGTTTGCTTTTGGTAGTTGAAAGGTCGAGTTGATTGAGTACATCTCTAGTGTCCCTCATCTGTGGGATGGCCTTGGGAGAGACAAAACTGCCAAAGTCAATCGTATCAAAACCTACGTTCAGCAATGCGTTGATGTACTGTACTTTTATTTCTGTCGGTATAAATTGCCGGATTCCCTGCATGGCATCTCTAGGGCATTCGATGAGTTTGAGCATAATAAAAAATAGAGTTTCGATATAGTGCGAAATTACACTATTCGTTTAGAATGTATGGATTATCACCAATGAGATCATATGATGGGCAGTGCATTTAAATAAAAAACATAAATATTAGATAGGGGTAAGAATGTCATATAGCTGTCATATAGCAAACCACCGAGGCCTATGTCTATGATAGCGAATGTTCAGAACGGTCAACAGATTTTGTTGACGGAGTATATGCGGAGTATTCCATTTTTTTCAGGTCTTTCTGACCCTCATTTCAATTTGTTGCAGAAGTACGCGGAGTTTATCACCTTGAAGAGGTTTGAGATATTGTTTCATCGAGGAGAAGAAAGCTGTCATTTGTTCTATGTGTGTGCTGGAATGATGAAGGTGAGTATTCATTTGGCCTTGGGAAGAGAAGTGATACGCAAGATTAGTCATCCTGGTATGCTCTTGGGTGAGGCGAGTCTTTATGGAGAAAAATATCACAGTGCTATGGCTCAAGCATTAGATCGACAGACGCATATCATTAGGATTCAATCGAGTGTATTGCGTCGTGTCATGACGGAAGATGCCGGAGTTGCCTTGCGATTATTTGACTACATAGGAGATCGACTGAAGAAAAGTGAATTTAGATTGGAATCTGTCATCGCTGAAGATGCGCGTACTCGAGTCATTAATTTTTTGAAAGAGAATGCTCTATTGTATGGCAACAAAGTAGGTTTTAACGAATTGTTGCTCAAGCACAATTTTACCCAACAAGACATAGCGGATTTTACAGGTACATCAAGACAGACGGTTACGACTATTCTAAACGATCTCAAAAGATCCAATGTCATTGCGATGAACCGCAGGAGGATTTTGATCCGAGATGTTGAGAATCTCGCGTAACTGTCCATAGAATCTAAACCCTAATACAATTGTAATAAAGAAAAACCCTCAAAGGTCAACAACTCTTTGAGGGTTTTGTCAAGTTAGCTGGACGAGCCAAGCATTTTCATTGCAAGGTCGATGATACGAACATCATCAATGCGGACGATTCC
>JAJRXG010000166.1 GCA_024276375.1 Bacteroidota bacterium
CCGGCCATTTGAGCCACTTGGATTCCGAAGCTCTGATTACTGCTGCCCTTTACAAGTTTTCGTAAAAACAATATTTTATCTCCGATCTCTTTGGTAGCGACATTATAATTGTAGATCCGGTCATATTTATTTTCCAATTGACTCAGTTCGTGATAGTGCGTCGCAAAGAGCGTCTTTGGCATGTTCTGATCTTCATGGAGAAACTCTACAATAGACCAAGCTATTGAAATACCGTCATAAGTGCTGGTTCCACGACCTATCTCATCCAACAATATCAGAGACCTGGCAGAAAGGTTGTTGAGTATTGAGGAGGTTTCGATCATTTCTACCATAAAGGTGGACTCTCCACTACTGATATTATCGGAGGCTCCAACACGAGTAAAAATACGATCTACAATACCGATATTGGCGGTTGTGGCAGGAACAAAACAACCGATCTGTGCCATTATACAGATGAGTGCTGTCTGTCTTAATATGGCGGACTTTCCGGACATATTGGGACCGGTGATTAAAAGAATCTGCTCTCCTTCATTGCTGATGGTAAGATCATTGGGTATGAAGGTTTCTCCCAGTGGTAGATGCGCCTCAATAACGGGATGTCTTCCTTCTTTGATTTCAATCGTCAATGAGTCATTGATCTGTGGTTTACAATACTGATTGCGCAGGGCGATTTTTGCAAATGCAGTAAGACAGTCCAATTGTGCGAGTATGTTCGCATTGATTTGGATGGTCTCTATATAGTTTGCGATCCAATCTATAAGATCCTCATATATTTGAATTTCAAGGTTGATGATCTTTTCTTCTGCTCCAAGGATACTTGATTCGAGCGTTTTGAGTTCCTCGGAGATGTATCGCTCGGCATTGGTCAATGTCTGTTTTCGCACCCATGATTCAGGAATCAAATCGTGATCTTTGTACTTGATTGTTACCTCAAAGTAATATCCAAAAACATTGTTGAACCCCACCTTTAGATTGGCAATTCCCGTTCTTTCGGTTTCTTCTGCCAAGAGTCTTTTCAGATGATCTTTACTATTGGCAATGAGGCTTCTGAGGTGATCCAGCTCATCATTGCATCCATCGGCGATCACACCGCCTTTGGCCAAATTGACGGGAGGATCGAGTTTTATATGCTCAACAATATATAGACAGAGATCCTCTAGGGGATTCAGAGTGGAAAGAAGTTGATTGAGGCTTGGGCTATCTTCTTTGGCGAGCCTGGATTGGATAAAAGGGATTTGTTCGAGGGATCGTCTAAGTTGGTCGATTTCTCTTGGATTGACTTTACGGAGTGCTACTTTGGCGATGATCCTTTCAAGGTCACTGATCTTTTTTAGATCAGCATCTATGGCATCGACAAGATCATCCGTAGATTGGAGGTGTTCGACAATATTGAGTCGGCGTTCTATGCCCGGGATATCTGTCAAGGGAAGCATCAACCACTTTTTGAGCATTCTGCCACCCATTGCGGTTACGGTATGATCAATGATCTGATACAACGCAATACCTCCGGGGTGATTGCTGTGTAGCAATTCAAGATTCCTGATCGTAAATTGATCCAACCACACATAATTGTCCAGTAGGATTCTACTGATCTTGGTGATGTGTTTGAGGTGTGTCTGTTGAGTGGTTTCAAGATAATGCAGGATGGCTCCGGAAGCGATTTGCCCGACGAGACAATCTTCTATACCATAACCTTTGAGGTTACTTACCTTGAACAGATCCAGAATTTTTGTGCGACAGTAATCCTCTGACCATATCCAATCATCCAATCCATATGTATAGTAATCACTACTGAGGAGATCTTCAATGAGTTGCTTGTCTTTTTTGGCATACAGAATCTCCTTGGGCTCATAAGTGCTGATCAATTTGACTACTTCAGCTTGTCTTCCTTCATAGAGGAAGAAGTCGCCTGTAGAGAGATCTAAAAAGGCACATGCCGCGTGGGTTGTCATACCAAAACTTATAGCCGCCAGATAGTTGTTTTCTTTTGTGTTGAGCAGGCTGTCATTGGTTCCCAGACCGGGTGTCACAACATCTGTTACTCCGCGTTTGACAATCTTTTTTTCTTTGCTGGGCTTTTCGAGTTGTTCGCATATCGCCACTCTATATCCCGCTTTAACCAATTTTGGCAGATAGATATCCAGCGAATGATATGGAAATCCTGCAAGTTCGATTTTGGATCCTCCATTGTTGCGTGCCGTGAGCACAATGCCCAGAACTCCCGAGGCTGTGATCGCATCTTCCCCAAATGTCTCATAGAAGTCTCCTACGCGAAAGAGCAGCATGGCATCTTTGTGCTTGGCCTTCATCTCGAAGTATTGCTTCATTAAAGGGGTTTCCTTTGTCTTGCGTTGTTTAGCCACAGTCCGGGTTAGGTTTAACGTCACACAAAGCTACTGAAAACCTCAGATGTGATCCGGTGTTTTATTTTTTTGGTTGACCGGATATCGGTTATTGCTCAACAGAGACCAACCGATTGATAGGATGCCGTCTTACCTAATGTTCTTCTTCAGGATCTATTTTTTCTTTTATTGAATATCATGAAACAGTGATTAACGATTTTATACTATCAACTTTCAAGTACAACCTTTTTAATATTGTTCCTTTATTCAATGGGTGAATGATAACAACGCTGTCATCTGATTCGCCATTTATCTTAGTCGCAATTCAAGTCTATACGGGACAACCAGTCATTGTTGGGGATGCAGGATCCTGAAGCTACAGATGATGGTTCATATCGCTTCAAATCAGGATCGTACAGAGCTCGCTCAATAAATAATGTAAGCAAGTCAACTTCCTCTTCTGTCAGCCCTAAGGGTTCAAAAAAAGGCGATAGTTGTGCTTCCGGGACATTGGTGTTTTGAGCGATACCGGCATTTTTATAGGCGATAATGTCACGGATACTGCTAAACGAAGCACCATGACCATAGTATCCTACGTCTTTTAAGTTATAAAGTTGAGGTACCTTAAATTTGTAGTTGTCCTTGGGGTCGTTAGTATATGATCCTCTCCCTAGAAAAGCGGGATCACCGGACTGGGTGTTTAGCACTTGATCGGGATCAAAATCGTCCAGTCCTATGGCGTGAAAATCCATGTTGGCCAGACTCGGCCCATTGTGACAGTTGACGCATTTGGCTTTTTTAAAAAATAATTTGGCACCTTCTTTTTCACCCTCACTCATAGCACTATAATCACCCCTGAGCCATTGTTGAAACGGAGCTTTTGAAGCCAATAGCGTGCGTTGGTACGCAGCAATGGCAAGACCGCCTTGTTGCATGACGTATCTTTGGCTTTCAGGCATATTGGAAAACGCTTGGTCAAACATCTGTTGGTAACCCAAGGCCTTTACTTGTTCGGAATCTATGCGGTGTCGGTGTGTGGACAATCCGGCGATAGCCCTTGTTTCAACCCCTTCAAATCCCAAAATGTTAAATCTCAAGTGTGGATTTTGAGACCATAGTTGTTCGGTGCCTCTATTTACTCCTTTGGCGCCATATTGACCATTCCACATCACATTGGATTGAAACGCACTATTGAGTACGGATGTAACACGGAGGGGTAGTACATCAATCATCGCCTCCGACACCGCCGGCGAGGCTTTTCGACCTTCTCCCGCGATACCAAAACCAATCCCTCCTTCTCCTATACCTTGACGTATATTGGACTGAAAACCTCCAGCAGGATGATGACACGATGCACATGAATAGGTCTGCCTAAAATCCGGATGCCTCCCTTCGGTTGCAAACCCCGTCTCAAAAAATAATTGTTGGCCAAGTCGGACTTTTGCTGCCGTAAGTGGGTTTTGAGGATCTTGCGGAATACGCTTCAGGTCTGTTGCCTCGGGGAGTTTATAATAGTCTATCCCCCTCGAACCCTGTGCCGTATTGATCGCAAATCTCAAGCTCCGGTCAAGATCGTCTTTTTCGCTTGTACATGCACTGAGCAGTAGTACAATGATACAGCACGTATATATCAATCTTCTTTTCTCAATCATAGGTAGTCTGATCACTCACCTATGAGACAGTCTCTTACCACACTTCCCCTTATGAGCAAACCACATTATTTGACAATAACCATGAGGATTCAGGGTTCATATTTGACCGAATTTTAGAACCTTTGAGGTGAAATCTCCCTAAATGTTATTGAATAAGATGGCCAATGCGGACAGAGTCAATGCATGAGTATAGAGTTGTCATTGAATCCCCAACCACCATCTTGTCCAACTATTGATATCTCTACGAGGCAATCGTTGATCCGGCCAAGAGATGGAGTTAAAATGCGCTGCGGCGAGCTCATTGGCCCATAATTCTGTCCAAAATCGTTGATGACCACGACCAAAACCATTCGTCCAAGCACTCAATAAACTCTGCAGCCCTACGATGCAATAGAATCTCCACCAACCGATCAGACCAAACTGTAAGAAATGACCGTATTCATGTTCTAAAAGAAAGGTATTGCTACATCGTGAGTAGGCATTTTGTCCTATGATGATACCATAACCCGGAAGTGCCAATCCACTACTCCGGCTCCCGATCCCCAACCATGGAGATTCATAAATCCGTACTCCTTCAAAATCGCCCACATAACTCAACATCATATTTCATCCAGCAGATCACCATTTTCTCCTTCAAAATCATCAAATATTTTTGCCAGAGGATCCATAAATATGAGCTGGTTGTTTAATGCCGTCTTTCCGATAACATCAAATGCCGCTAAGCCATGCAAAATGAGTTCTTTGTATAAATATTGCATCTGCTCGTTGTCAGTCTTGGAATTGATCAAACTGTCAAGCCCGGGGACAAGATCCAATTTGGCTCTATAAGTCGATTCATCGTCATCGTGAAGCAGATCTACGTGATTCCCATTGGCAAACCAAGTCCTCACTTCCAAAAATTCATCCAAATCTGATTTTGCCGATTGATCCGGATTGGGTAGATACTCGATGTAAACTTTTTGAATGGCCTTATTGATGAGATCCAATGCTACGGCATAGGATCCTTCTTGTTCTCCTTCATATTCCAATTCAATCTTGCCGGTGATGGAGGGTATAACTCCCCAGAAGTCCGAAATACGTATGGCCGTTTTTGTGTCTTTGTTAACAAGCATTCGTCGTTCTGCCGTACTCAGAAGATTTTCCATTGCTGAAATACTCAATCGTGCAGAGACACCTGATTTTTTGTCCACATATGGAGACTCACGTGCTTCAAAAGAAATATATTCAAGCAATTGTGCTATTAGATCGGGAACATAAATATCGGTCTTTTGCGCATCGGAAAGTTGCGACTCTTGTGACGTTATGATCCGGGCAGTCTCAATATCTTGTGGATAATGGGTCAGTATTTGACTCTCTATTCGATCTTTGAGCGGAGTGACAATGCTGCCTCGGTTGGTATAGTCCTCGGGATTGGCGGTAAAAATAAATTGTATGTCTAAAGGAAAGCGCCATTTGAATCCCCGGATTTGCAAATCACCTTCTTGGAGTATGTTGAAGAGGGATACTTGAATACGCGCCTGAAGATCGGGTAGTTCATTGAGCACAAATATAGATCGATGAGCTCTCGGTACAAGTCCAAAATGAATGACGCGGTCATCGGCATACGTCAATTTGAGAGTAGCCGCTTTGATGGGATCAACATCTCCGATGAGATCCGCGACACTCACATCCGGAGTCGCTAACTTCTCTACAAATCTCAATGACCTGTGCATCCATTGTATAGGCGTATCATCTCCCATTTCGTCGATTGTGTCCAATGCCCTTCTGGACAATGGAGCTAGAGGATCGTCATTGATCTCTGTTCCGCTTACAACAGGGATGTAAGGGTCGAGGAGTTGTGTCATCAACCGGGCAATACGGGTCTTAGCTTGTCCCCGCAATCCGAGTAGCAAGATATTGTGACGCGAAAGAATCGCTCGTTCAATCTCCGGCAAGACACTATTGTCAAAACCAACGATGCCATCAAACACCCGCTGGTTACTCTGCAATTTTGCGATGAGGTTCTGCCTTAGTTCTTCCTTGATCGACTTGGATTGATACCCGCTCTCTTTAAGTGCTCCTAAAGTTTTTATATCCGGTACTGTCTGTGATGTACTCATCGGTTTTTTCTTTTTGAATTCTTGTAGTCTTTAAATATAAATTCCCCCAACCCTTCAAGACTACTGTAAAAAGC
>JAJRXG010000167.1 GCA_024276375.1 Bacteroidota bacterium
AAAGTACCCTCCTGAATAGTAACAGGTTGGATCAAAATACTTGCTGGAATTGCGAGAGCTTTACTTAATTTCCTAATTATATTTATGCTCATTGGTCTTTTCCGTGACAATATTTCTGAAGCTCTACTTCTTAAACCTAATATTTTTCCAAGTTGCTTTTGGTCTATTTCCAATTGCTCCATCTTGAATTTAATTGCTTCGATTGGATCAGGGTCAGGATATATGACGACATCTACCTGATTGTAGTTTCCATTGCCCAGTCCTGATTCCTAAATCAATACTTTGTCTAGGTCATCTCATTTAAATCCCTTGAAATTCTGAGTATCTTGTACTTTTTGTAGAATACACCATTGATATGTTACACCTAAGTCCGGTTTTGCGCATCGCTGTTTTGATGATGATGTTATTGATGATAGACTTGCTGAATGCACAATGTCCTGACCAAAGTTCAATTATTTATAAGAGCAGAAATCCTATTATATCCTTGGATAGTATTGCTTCCCTGGCAGCACCCATGTTGTGGTTCTCACCTGATGAACCAGATTTGTATGACGATGCCGGCAAGATCATTCTGCCACAACCTCTACCCTATGATGCCAGTTCTGATCAACCGGTGGTGTACTACAAAATCAAACAACTCTATACCGAAGAAAATGACCTGCATATTCATGCCTCAAATCTATATCAAGAAAGAACTGCACTCATCGATTTAAGGAAGCTTCGTGCTGTAGAGATTGAGTATTATATGTACTATCCCTTTGAGACCGGTGTGGGAGGTCATCCTCATGACATTGAGTCTGTACAACTTCAGATAAAGGTGCATCAATTTTTAGCTTGCAAAGACGGAAAATATGCTCTTGAGGTGATGCGAGTGATTGCCAGAGCACATGGATTATATTGGTTTGAAAATGCACTAAACGTCGATGATTTGACTGTTTTTCCCATATCGATATTGGTAGAAGAGGGAAAACATGCCAACTGCACAGACAAAAATGCCGATGGAGTATATACCCCGGGATTTGATGTAACAGAAAAAGTCAACGATGCGTGGGGAGTACGTGATATCATCAGTACAGGGAGGCTTTTCTCCGGAGGATTTCAAGGTTGGATGGCCAAGGTCAGAAGACCAAAATCCCTCTTATTGCCTCCGGGATATCAATCCGGAGCAGCCTTCAAAAAGATTCAAGAACGATATGCCAATTATTCATTCCGTCAGGTTTATACTATCCGCCCATTTCCTACTCCAACAGAAGAACTTATAGACAAGAATTTGGCCAAAATGGTTAAAAGCAAAAAGCCCTTTTCCTGGCCAAAAATCACCACAGCTGTAAAAATAAATGCTGATTTTTTCAAACTGTCAAAAGACAACAAGCTAAGAAACAAGATAGGATTTACTTATCGCTTGGATGAAGGCAACGGCCTCAGTATCTCCGCCCCTCTACTTTTTGTCAAGCACGTTGAGGCTCCAATGACCGGTGGATGGTTCTACCATAAGTTCTATTTTAGTAATCTCAATGAGCCCAATGATAGGGGCTTTGAACGTATTTTTGGCCATCAAATACAACATACCAGCTCTGCTTCGAGATGGATCGACACCTATCTCGGGATTGGCTATGAATTGATGGATAGAACTCCACAGGCTCCGACAATTTCAGGAAAACTCTACCTGGCATCTGAGTTGGGTATTAAAGTCCGTGTCAACATTACTAAAACGCCCATCAAATTTCTCAAATTTCTTGGAACAGATTATTGGGGCATCAAAATCGGCTGGAAGAACTTGGGTTTCAATCCTTTCTTGTCCAGTGGGTTTGTGATCGAAGTAGGTGCCGGTGCCTTCTAACATTCCCCGGGCAATCCACCAAAATGAATTGTTTTTTGACGCCAAGATCATCATCTCACTCCAGAAAATCTATCTTAGCTCCGAAAAACTTATCACAGTTTTGCTATCTTATCACATTGATCTACTAATATAGAGCATGAGCCAAGAAGATTTGAATACCTATAGTTTGCTCAAAGAGCGCTTTGAGTTTCTCTTTGAGCCGGAACTGTTGAAGGAGATAAGCCTATCAAGTAAGTTGATGCATTTTGAAGCAGACAATACCATCATGGACTTCGGCCAGATGATCACGCATATGCCCTTAGTTTTGAGTGGATCTATCCGCGTGATGCGAGAAGATGATGAAGGACACGAGTTGCTCTTATACTACCTAGAAGTCGGAGATACATGTGCCGTGACCCTGACTTGCTGCTCACGTAAATCTAAAAGCAAAATAAGAGCCATTACCGAATCCCAAGTAGATTTGCTCTTCATTCCTGTCGAGAAAATGGAAGAATGGATGGTAGCCTACTCCTCCTGGCGCAATTTCGTCTTGGAAAGTTATAATATTAGATTGGATGAACTCTTAACTGCCATTGACAACTTAGCATTCAATAACATGAATCAACGGCTCATCCTTTATTTGAAAGAAAAAGTATGGGTTACCAAAAATGCCGCGCTTAGAATCACCCATCAGCAGATCGCCAATGACCTCAACTCCTCCAGAGTAGTAATATCTCGATTGATGAAAAAACTCGAGCATCAAGGCTTGGTAAAACAACGACGCAATGAGATCCAAGTACTCAACGCCTTTTGAAAATCTAATGTTTAGTGGCACAAGTTGAGAAAAGCCCAACGACCGCCTGTCTGTAGAACAACAGATAGACCAAAAGAAGCTTTTTGGGTGTTGTGAACTCTCGGAGTGGGCTCAATCACTGGTGACAAGTGCCGGACGATGACACGCTGCATTGGTTCTGCTTGAACGGGTGAGTGTTACTAAGGTTGCATAACCTTTTAGCATCAAATCTCATTGATAGCCTTACAATGTAAGGTCATCTTAAAATTTACACATTTATGGGATTTTCACTGAAAGCAATGTGGCAATATAAATGCCCGAGATGCAGAAAAGGCAATATGTTTAAAAAACCATTTCAACTCAGTAGTCCATTGGCGATGAATGATCGATGTGAGGTCTGTAATCTCAAGATGGAACCTGAACCGGGATTTTACTTTGGTGCCATGTTTTTGTCTTACGTGATCGCATCTTTTATGTTTCTCGTCCCTACCCTATTATTAGTTTTTGTCCTCAAATGGTCCTCTACAGCAGCATTGACATTTACTTTTATCTTCGCGGCTATCACTTATATCCGATTTTTGAGAGGTTCAAGAGCCCTGTGGTTGCACATCAATGTCAAGTATAATCCCTCTTTTATAAAAAAATGATGATCCGTCCTCAATCAATAACAAAAAGTCTGGTGTTCAGATATAGATCTTCTTATCCGCAAGACCTTTGACTCCTCCAACAGATGCACTCAATAGAAGTACTGCCATTGACATACAATGCAATTCTATGGTAAACCCCTAATCTTGTACAATCGCCTATATATTACATCTTATTTTAATGCATAAGTCATTAATTATAAGTAGATTTGTTCTAATTGTTGAATATTCGATTGACATCTTGATCGAGGTACTATTATAAGGTAAAAGGAGAGACAACTCATAAAGAACTACAATTGCAATATTAGACTAGTCGAGCAACGTTAGAGGGTCAATTGGTTTTGAGTACGCGGAGCCAAATAGATGCTTAATAGAAGTATTGAGGCTAAAAAATAACTGTACTTAAATTGATATTCATCATTTATCATTTAATAAAAGCAATCTCATGCTAGTAGGAAAAAATATCAGTAAGTCGTATGGCAATCTCAATGTTCTCAATACATTGAATATCACTGTCGAGAAAAATGAGATTGTGGCTATCTCGGGCAAAAGTGGAAGCGGCAAGAGTACTTTGCTGCACATCTTAGGGACACTTGATGTTGCGGATGAAGGTAGCATATATATCGGAGATACCGATGTCACAACGCTGGGTGAAAGGGATCTTGCCAGATTTAGAAATCAAAAGATAGGATTCATATTTCAGTTTCACCATCTACTACCGGAGTTTACCGCATTAGAGAATGTTTGTCTCCCGGCGTATATTAATGGACAATCAAAAGAGGATACCATTCCTAGAGCTACAGAACTGCTGACGTATCTGGGATTAGCAGAAAGATTGACCCACAAACCCTCAGAGTTGTCGGGCGGAGAAGCACAACGGGTTGCCATTGCACGGGCATTAATCAACAACCCTGAAATTGTCTTTGCAGATGAACCTACGGGAAATTTAGATGACCATACATCAGAAGATTTGTTTGAATTATTGCTAAAATTGCGTAAAGATTACAATCAAACCTTTGTTTTGGTAACGCATAGCAAGGAAATCGCTGCACGATGTGATCGCATCTTAGTATTGAGAGACAAACAGCTCGTATGAGACGGGCGGCGTAAAAGCCTATGCAAGACAAAAATCCTTCTCCTGAATCTCACTTCGAGTTCAAGCAGATCCCAAAATCCATGTGGATCTATATTCTCGATGTATTGGACTTGAAGAAGGGTGTCAACCAAGGACGGACGATCCTTGAGATCAAAAAAATGAGCTCTATGGGTGGTGCCAACGCTTGGATGTTGATGTGCTCTATTGTTATTGCTTCCATAGGTCTCAGCCAAAATTCACAAGCTGTAATTATCGGAGCTATGTTGATTTCTCCCCTCATGTCACCGATATTGGGTGTCGGATTGTCTGTCGGGATCAATGACATGGAAACCCTTAAGAGTTCGTTAAAGCACTTCTCTGTTGCCATCATTATCGCATTGTTGACCAGTATGGTTTACTTTTATCTCACCCCTTTTGATAATCTCACAGATGAGATAAGATCCAGAACTTCACCTACCTTCTTGGACATTTTAGTAGCTTTATTTGGTGGAATCGCGGGAATCATTAGTGTAGCTCGCAAAGATCTCTCCACTACCCTACCCGGTGTTGCCATTGCGACAGCATTGATGCCGCCTTTGTGTGTCACGGGATTCGGAATCGCCAACGCCAATTGGGAGATCGCAAGCAAATCCTTTTACTTGTTCTTCCTCAATACTTTTTTTGTAGCTCTCGCCACATACATCATTGTTCGCCTACTCAAATTTCCTTTTAAGAGTTATGTCAATGCTCGTACCCGACACCTCAATCATCTCTTCATGGGTTTGTTTACACTCGCATTGATCGTGCCGAGTTTTTTGATTTTTCAACATGTGCTGAGAGATGCAAGGTTGGAGGTCAATATGAACCGCTTTGCCACAGAATGTCTCCAGGAGAAGACAAAATATCTCGATAGCTACCAGACTAAGAGACTCAATGATGGTAGTATCATGATATTCTTAAAAGTATATGGTGACGTGATCGATGCTGCCGATATAGACTCATATCAAGACTGCTTGTATCGATTGGGTGTTGAGAATGTAAGTATAGAAATTCTAAGTACATCTGAAGTCAATATCGAACAAGTAGATGACATCAATAAAGGACTCAAAGATATAAAGGCAAGATTGGAGGCTGTTCAATTGGATCGTCAATCTAAGGCACAATTACTACAATACTATCAAAGCGCTCTTATCGACACTGCCGCATTTGATGCTATCCGTGATGAGATCAATGTACTGTTTCCCGATCTGGTACAGATCGGGCTGTCCAATATGCATACTTCCGACTTTATAAATACACGTCACGGTCAACCCGTTCTGTTCCTACGCTGGGATGACACAACCTCAATAGAGCATAAAAATCAAGCTTCCGGCAAATTGTCCGCATTCGTCCGCCAAAGATTGGATCTTGATACACTACAAGTCGTCGTTCAGTAAACTCGTGAAAGATGAACCAAAGGTAGTGATCTACAAGTATCACCAACATCTCAATACAACCTTTGTGCCCCTCAAACTCAGTCTGTTTGCCAATTGTCATGGATGACAGTTTGACCTCGTCCTTTTATGATTCAATAGTCCCTTGGTGGTTTCCCAATACAATGGCACTGTATATCCAAGCTCCGATAAAACTCAATCCACCCAATGGTGTCACCGCTCCGAGTCTGCGCAATCCCGGCATATCCCAATACTCATTGAAAGCAAGAAAGTATAGACTACCACTGAAGAGCAAAATCCCTCCGAAAAACAGGCGATTGATCCATCTGACATCTTTGACTTTTAATTGGATACACAACCCCAAGACGATCAACCACCCCAGCCCATGGATAAAGTGATAGAGATTGCCCGTACGGTAAATAGACATGTAATGAGCTGAAATTTTGCTCTCGACAATGTGGGCTCCAAAAGCACCAAGAACTACCGCAATGGCCAGTATGATTAAAACTATGCGGATGGAAGAAAGAGGATTTTTATTCATTGTAGTTCAATTGTTGTGTGAGGCCATCATTGGACAATTCATTGTAGAATCGGTTGTATAAATATGGTGGACAAGATATATCTTTTCGTATCACATAGCCAAAACCATGCTATGAAATCAAGGTGACAGCCTCCAATTTATAGATACTTGATTAGTACCCAAAAGCAGTTCATTGGTTTTGGAAAAATGCCTGCAGTTGGCAAAAGCATTGCGTGCCAATGGCGAGGGATGAGCGGCTGTAAGTACGTGATGCTTGGATGCGTCTATAAGACGAGCCTTGGATTGGGCAAATCTCCCCCAAAGCAAAAAAATAATGTGTTCTTTGTTTTTTGAAATCTGTGATATGACAGCATCCGTAAACCGCTGCCATCCGATGTTGCGATGACTCCCAGCTTTGCGATGTTCTACCGTCAACATAGCATTGAGTAAAAGCACCCCTTGTCTCGCCCATTCTGTCAAGTCTCCATGTAGCGGTATCTCAAAATCAACATCCCGTTCCAATTCTTTAT
>JAJRXG010000168.1 GCA_024276375.1 Bacteroidota bacterium
AAAATGAACTTCGTTTAGCAAAAAAATAGGTTTTTTTTAGCTCAAAAGCACACCACCTGAGTAGTTACCTTCAAAAAATAAGCGTCATCTGACGAAAAAATTGCCTTTTTTTATCTCAAAAGCACCCTCCTGAATAGTAACGAATGGAGACTTCACAACAAAAAGAAAAAAAACTGCACTTATCGAGCCTTGTGGACTGATATCTTGGTTGGTGATTTAGCTGGTCTAATGTTGCTTATTTCTCTCAATGAAGGATTACTTCACAGATTTAACGCATATTTAAGACCTTAAATATCAATGTATAGGTCAATATATATAGAGGTGTACCATCTTTGTAGTATGAGACAATCACAGGTTACTGGTATGGGGTTTAAAAACCATATAATGTTGCGTATTGGGAAGCGCCATATGCTGCTGTATCTGCTTCTGGCAAGTACGACAATATTGGGACAAAATTTTGATGCGGATTTTGTGCGATATTTGAATCCGGATGGATTGACATATAAGGATTACACCAAGGTAGAGTCCAAGGGATTTAATAGTTGGCACTATATAGAAAAAGGAAAGATTCCTTCAGAAGAATTTAGTTTTATTTCACCAAGTGACTATAAGGTAGTACCCAATCTCGATGAAAACTATAATCAGATACTTTTCAATCAAGGAAGTTTTTCATTGATAAAAGAAGATACCCTTCGCGAAGAGGTGATCATACAAGATGGTATCTATACGTTTCAGAATGACTACAAGGAGAATTCGGATGGCTATTTTGGTTGCTTTGCGATACCGGATGGATTTAGGCATTTAAATTACGTCTGGGTATTTCCCCCCAACATCGAAATCCTGTCATACGAATGCAACAAGGAAGGTCAATGGCGCAACGAGAACAACACGTTGTCATTCATCGGATACAAATTGAACAATATCTTGTTCAAAATACAGTATCGGCAGACGGATAGGCTTCCCATTCATATCCCGGGAAGAGATGTCGTTATAAAGGATTCGATCAATGTGAGCAAAAAAGCTATTACCATAAGCATCTGGGATGACAGTCAGATAGACAATGATGTGATCTCAATCAAAATCAACGATGAGTGGATTGTAAAATATCTCGAAGCTAAAAAAGAACGCATTCGATTTAAATATTTTCTTACACAGCCCGAAAACTTCATCATCCTTAGAGCAGACAATATCGGTGAGATCCCCCCCAATACAACCGCCATCAACATTGATGATGGCACCAATTCTTGGACAGTCGTCCTCAATTCGGATCTTGGCATGAGTGAGGCTATAAAAGTGATGCTCAATACAGAAGAGTAAGATGCAGTGACCTGCTAGGCACAATCTACTTTCTAACAGGCATAATGGCAAAGGTGCCAAGGGCTTTGGCGACCTGTTTTTCATCGCAAAACAAGTCAGATTCAAGCGTGGCAGTCCTTCGACCTTTGAAGATGACTTGCGTTTTACACTCTACGAGCCCTTTAAACACAGGCCGAAAATAATTGATTTTAAGTTCTATTGTAGCACACATCATTCCTTCCCCCATAACACTATGCATAGCCGCACCCATCCCATTGTCTGCCAAGGAGTATATCACTCCGCCATGAACTACACCATTGGGATTCATGTGTTTTTCTGATATTTCTATCGAAAAAAGACTTTTGCCTTCTCCATGGCTTACAAAGGTGATGTCTAAGAGTTCTGCAAAAGGGTGTTTCATGTGTCGGTTGTTATGATGATTTTTTATATTCGATTATACCATTGAATGAGTCCTATTTACATTTTATAGCAAATCTGCTTTTGATTGAGACAGAAGAGTACATACCTTGTCTTAGACAGATAGGCGCGGTTGTGGGATCAAGATAAGGAGTATTCTCTTGGTCATGCAGTCTGTAATTGGCATAAGCCATTGCCATAACAAAACCCATTTGCGGGCGAACACATTGGAGTATTTTGTTTATTTTGTAACTTTTTAATTGCTCACCTAAACTGTCACGCCATGCGCATTGTCCTATATGTGTCATTGTTGATCATTGGATCAAGCTGTAATTCCTCAGTCAAAGAAGTGCCCAAACAGATGGACGTTGTCTCTCATGAAGGGGACACTTCATCCCGGGACGATATCATTTGGGACAACATACTGACATCCCAAGAAGTAGCAGCAGGATGGGTATTATTGTTTGACGGCAAGCAGATCGATCAATGGCACTTGTTTAAGAATACAGATTCGATGGATGGTTGGAAGGCCTCTGACGGGACTATTTATCACAATCCGCAAGAGGGCATGGGATACGATCTGGTGAGCAACAAAGCATATGAAGATTTTGAGTTCATGTTGGACTGGAAGATCGAGGATTGTGGCAATAGTGGAATATTTTGGAATGTTCAGGAGAATGATGGCTTTGATAAGACATGGCAGTCGGCTCCGGAGATGCAGATTTTGGACAACAAATGTCATCCGGACAACAAGTATCCAACCCATAGAGCCGGAGACCTCTACGATATGATCGAGACCTCAATTGTCAATGTAAAACCCGCAGGACAATGGAATCGCATAAAAATTCAATCCCGCGATGGAGTGGTTGACCTGTGGCAAAATGGAGTGAGAGTAGTATCATTCACTATGCACACACCGGAATGGGACAAAATGGTAGCAAAAAGCAAGTTTAAAAACATGAAAAACTTCGGAAAAGCCCGAAAGGGGCATATCGCCCTTCAAGATCATGGCAATCATGTATGGTTTAAAAACATTAAGATCCGTGAGTTGCAATAGGTGACAGTCTCAATTTTCTTACAAAGTATTGAGATAAGACCACATTTTTTGCCACTTTTACAGCATAACCAACCTTTGATTCCTATTGGCTTTTGATGCTACACGCAAAGCGATCCATGAAGTACAGCGATTTCTAGATATCCGTATGGGTGTTCTTGGAGCGGTATCCATGGGAGCCATCGTATTCTTTATCAATAGTGATTACGGATTGTTTTCGGCGTCTATCGCTGCATCCAAGCAAGCCGTTTATACTTTTTTCTTTGGTGCTTTATTTGTCAAAATGGCGGAGAATATCGCAGTTCATCGCGTACGTCGGATTTCTGCGGTATTGATGGGAGGCATCATTCCGGCTATTCTTACCACAGCATTGACCTATTGTCTTCATGCCTTCAAGGGAACTCCTGAACCATTTTACTCAACCATTCCCACCTTGGTGTTGGGCACTATTAGTTTTAGCATATGGAGTTATTTGAAGCATCGATCTGCTTATAGATGATATATAGTTGTCGGATTGTTTATAGCGTTTGCCACAGAATTTTTATGGTGCAATCCAACTACTCCAAGGCCAAGTACCCTGATGCAGCTACACAAGATCCGAAACAACCAAATCATTGCCTCCGCACCGCCTGAAGAGCAATATTTGTGCGTTTGGTGGACTTAGTCCCTCAACTTTGACATCAATCGCAAGAATTCCACATATAGCCACACGATGGTAAAGAGCAAACCCATACCATAGTACCACTCCATAAACTTTGGCGCCCCTACTTGCTCTCCTTTCTCAAAGTTGTCAAAGTCAAGCAATAGGTTTAATGCGGCAATACCGATAATAACAGCAGTGATACCGATACCCAACGGAGTGCTCTCATGTATGAATGGTATAGTAAACCCAACAAAGCTACCGATCCAACTGATCAGATAAACTATCATGATCGCTCCAACGGCCATAGATACACCCATTCTGAATTTTTGGGTTATCGGAATCAATCCTGACTTATAGACCATCAACATCATGATCAATGTACCTATCGTAGCACTCATAGCCTGAAAAATTATGCCTTCAAATGAAGCTGCATATACCGCCGATATCGTACCAACAAACAAACCTTCTAATATGGCAAAAAGTGGCGCTGTTGTAGGGGCCAAGTGAGGCTTGAAGCTCGTTACCATGAACACTGCCGCCGCTCCAAGTGCACCTACTGGCATATAAATGGACAACGGCATGGTATAGCTGAAGAGCGCAGTGATAAACAATATACCACTGAGTAATATGGTCTTGTTGACAGCACCACTTACGGTCATGTACTCCGCTACATCACCATGGTCACCACCCATTCTTGT
>JAJRXG010000169.1 GCA_024276375.1 Bacteroidota bacterium
GTGTCCAATTATTGGATACCCGATGCGCAGAGCAGTGTTGCTTCTTCCAATACCTTCTTTTTGCGTATTGGGCGGACACCGATTTGATCAAGTATCTGATCATTCTCACAAATGGTTTTGCATAATACGATACCTTTGCCCAGTAGCAATTCTTTTTCTTTCTTGTTGAGGCGGGTAAGGCATGTCAGAGGGTGCAAACCGGACTTGTTGATACGGTCTTTTAAAGAAAATTCAAGGGGATAGTCCCAAGAGAGTAGATACATTCCCGAGCAAGATCCATATTGAATTGCATCAGTGGTAAACCGGGTATTGGTCACAAGCCAACCTTGATGAAATCTCCGACCATGACCGGGTTCGGCCTTCCATGCTTTCTCGATATCCAAAAATCGCGAATGTATATAGAGCGGAATTTTAACATCGCATTTGCGTCGTTGGTCACTATGAAACTTGCATTCAATCATGAAGTGCTTATCGGACTTTTGTGCGATAACATCCACTTCATGTTGCACACAATGTCCCTTGACAAGTTGGCCAACTTCAGCTTTATAACCTTCTGCACGCAATATAGCACCCACAAATTTCTCAAACGGGAATCCCGAAGGCCCGAGTTCGAGTATGGCCTTTTTTAGTTTATATCTCGCAGCATTTGGTGGCTTTTCACTACGCAACATCGAAAAGGCCAACTGGTACAACTTTTTAGTAGTAATACCGGGGTATAACAAAAGACGGATGCGTCTTTCGATATCCTTGGCTATCTTATCATCCACTCCTGAGCGCAACAAGGATGATATTAACTTGTCCGGCTGATAATCTACTTCTTCTCCCGAATACTTAGTGACGCGTATATGCTTGTATGGTTTCATCGACAATATTACTTACAACAATCCATCTTATTATCATGTGCCTCTCTTGCACTTCTTTTTTTCAAGATAGTGAGGTACAGGTTGCGATAATCAGACGCAATCAAATCGGCGACATCAAATGTCAACTTTGGGTCTGAAATCACCAAGGTGAGTATCACTTCCAACGTCTCCAAAAATAGTTGATTGTCGTTCTCCAAGGCATTAAAAAATGCTTCTTTATCCGGCAAGGATAACAAAGAATCCGTACTTTTTGCATTTTTTTCCATATCAAGACAATTTAAACATTATCAATATCTCTTTTCAATACTCAAGTCCATTTCCAAAATCACAAAACCAATAAATGATTCTCTTGGTTGCTTATTTCTGATAGAAGTTATACGACACTCCAAGAATACTATAATTTTGACTTCAATTCATTATAATCTTCGACTGTGATCTCCCCTTTTGCCAATCTCTCCTTAAGTATTTTATGTGCCTCTGACTCATTGTCCAATACAATCCCATTGGTCTTCATATATCGCCATACAAAAAAGCCAACTGCAATAATCCCCAACCACCATAAAAACATCATTAATTTTATTTTCTAAAAGTGATAAATATTCTACGGCAAATTTCTATTGTTGCCTTTATTCAATTTCAACAAGACTTTGCAACCAAAGCACTATTGTCCATTGCTTTGCGCTTTAGATTGTCTTGTTTCTCAAGTACATTTTCGTCTGGCTCGAATGGTCTAATGATCAATCGATTGGCTTTTTCATAATTGATATATCTGATCATCCAATTGACGCCTACGATCAATCTATTTTTAAAACCCGTAATGGAGAACAAATGAACTGTGGACCACATGACCCATGCTAACCAACCGGAAAGTTGTTTTTTTCCAACTTCAACTACGGCACTATTTTTACCTATAGTGGCCATACTGCCTTTATCTTTATAAATAAATGGTTTTTTATACTTACCATCCTTTATGAGAGACATAATATTTTCTCCCAATTGATCGCCTTGCTGAATAGCAACTGGCGCCAACAAAGGATGGCCCCGCGGAAGGTCTTCAGACACCTGAGCAGCGACATCTCCGATGGCATAAACATTGTCCAATCCTTGGACTTTATTGTATTCATCTACTTTTAGGCGACTTCCTCTCACCACAATATTGTCCGGAATCCCTTTTGGGAAATACCCTTTGACTCCGGCTGTCCAGATTAAAGAGCGCGCCTTTAAGGTCTCACTATCAGCCAAGAGTACAGTATGGCCATCATAGTCTTTTACGGCTGTGTTGAGCAGTATAGTGACATCTAGTTTTTGGAGTACTTTGAGGGCATGATTAGAAGATTTTGGAGACATTACATTTAGGAGGCGATCTGCAGCTTCAATAAGATATATCCTCATCCAATCCTTGGCCAACTCCGGATAATCTTTATGTAGCAAGTATTTTTTAAATTCGGCAAGCGCACCAGCCAATTCCACACCAGCAGGGCCTCCACCTACAATAACAAAGTTAGTCAATGCGTCCTTCTCGATATCATCACAAGTGATTACGGCTTTTTCGAGATTTTGCAATACCCAACTTCTAATATCCAGTGAATCTCTGATATCCTTTAAACCAACACTGCTGTGCTCTATATTATCCAATCCATAATAATTGGAAACACTTCCAGTAGCAATAACGAGATAATCATATTGTACCCAACCGATATTAGTAATAACCTTATTGTTAGAATGATCTATTTCGATCACTTCTGCCATTCTAAAATTAAAATTATTATAACCGTGAAATAGTTTTCTGATGGGTGTAACAATAGAGTCCGGTTCTAATCCGGCAATGGCTACTTGATACAACAACGGTTGAAATTGATGGAAGTTATTCTTATCAATCAGAATAATCTGAACAGGTTTGTTACGGATTTTTTTTATAAAGTTAATACCTCCAAATCCCGCTCCGATAACCACAACCCTTGGTAGGTCAGAAATCGGAAGGCATACACCGCTTTTAGGATTGTGAAGATCCATATGTGTTATAGCTTTTAAGGTTTTAACTCATACATATATAATAACGCTCTAACAAACTTTTCATTATAATAAAAAAGACAATTCCTTTAAGTGCTGCTCTAACTTGCATGCATTTGATCATCACCATCCTGAACAAATAGATAACAAAAGGGAGTTGCTAAGTCAAAGTTATACAATTGAACTATACTATAGAATATTATCCACTAAAACAAAAAATAGAAGGTTTTATGTATATCCGGACTACTGATTCGCTCCAATCACGCAACCCCTTTTGTTATACACAAGTTTACTACATAAATGAAACAATTCCTTATCCTCTTTTGGGATATATGTATATAATTATGACGCTGGTTGAGGCAGTAATTCATGATCCCTTGTCACGAGCTACCAAGTTTTTGCCCCATTTCAGATGTTATGGCCTCAGCATACACACCATAGGCATCAATAAGGATACCCTTCTCGCCATTCTTAGATTCTATCGCATATATGACAGAGTTGTCTCTAGGATCTGACTCACCTTCAAATCTATAATATTCCTTTATCTCAAAATCTTCGGGATGCATTTCCACATTGAGTGAAGCACATACTAAGCTGTCGGGCTTTAAATTAAAATCATACATAAAGCCCTTTTCCCTTAAACCCGAGATAGCATCCACTAAATTGTCATAATCATTCATACTGAACATTTTGTAAATTGGCTTGTACTATTTTCTCTTAAAAAAGATTATACCCTCTGATATATAACAAATCTAAACAAAATAATCCTATGATTTAACTACTTGGTTATTAGTATGGGTGTTCAATTGAGTCAAGATGAACACTATTTTGTATATTTACCCATATGTATAATCGAGTTCTGATCCTTTCGTTACTAGCAAGTTTGTCACTATTCCTTCAGTGTACAGAAGAAGATGTTGATGTAGTTGATGCACTTGATTTAAGAAGTACTTACAGCTATATACAGAGTGATATTTTTGATAAGAACTGTGTGTCTTGTCATCAATCGGGAACTACCTTTGCGCTACAATCAGATCTCATATTGACATCAGGAATATCCTACGACCAATTGGTCGATAGAGTTCCGAAAAATGGAGCTGCAAA
>JAJRXG010000170.1 GCA_024276375.1 Bacteroidota bacterium
ATGACATTCATGCAGCACAGGAAGCAGGGATACATAGCTGTGCTGTAGCTTATGGCTACAGACCTTTGTCACTATTGCGAAAGATGAATCCAACTATCGAGATTGATATGATTGAGGATATAAAAAAATATATAGTATAATGCTACCTTCTCCAGATAGGCTAGCCATTAATGGCATTGTTGTGTCAAGAATGTATCACCTAACCCATTGAACCTCAATGGGTTGTTCCGAGTGTGATAAGGCAGTGACCATTGATTATAAAATTATCGTGCCATTTGTGTCACAATATTATTCTGAAATAAATTGTTGATGTTTGCCAAAATGTCATAATATACAGTAAGACAGGAGAATAAATATATATAAATATTATATATAAAGTTAGTGACGCTTTTGGCACATCTTTGGACTTAGTATATCTTGTATAAAACAAGGTCTTACAAAGTGAATACGCAACTCAAGGCAGTAATATTTGACGTAGATGGAACTATTGCAGATACTGAGCAATATGGCCACCTTCCTGCGGCAAATGAAGCCATGCAAAAAATGGGGTTGAATATACAATGGAATTGGGCGGAGTTTAGAGTATGGATCAATACCATACCCGGCAATGTCAATCGGTTAAAGTACTCATTGAGCAAACGCAATATTTCTGATAGTGAATTGGATAAAATAACTACGACATTTGCTTCACTGAAGAAGAAGATTTATATTGATAAATACCTTCCAAAGATATCGCTAAGAAAAGGCATTTTGAGTTTGATACAAGAGGCTGTGTCCAATGATATACGATTGGCCATAGTTTCGACATCATATGAATCTCAAATACGCGCATTGTTGCAAGCGCAGTTGCCAAGTTTTTATAGTTTGTTTGAACCCATTTTGGGCAAAGAGTCTGGTGTAAAAACGGACAATGGGGGTTACCTCCATAAAAAGTGCGTGGCAGAGATGAATCTTAATCCCGAGGAAATCATTGTAATAGAGGATGCCCAAAATGGCTTAGAGGCCGCAAATCTCGCTGGATTAAATACCGCTATATTTTATAATGATTACACTTATGGAAGTTGTTTTCAGCACGCTAAGCTAGTTGCTCCGAGTGCCCATTTGTTTTCTTTGCGAGATATATCCAACATTTGTCTGAGAAGTTATTAAGCTAATATTATTGAAGTTTATAAAGATATGATACGAAAGGAAAATGTTAGAATCCAACTAAAGGAGATCGCCAATACAATTAGAGGGCTGTCGATGGATGGCGTAGCACGCGCCAATTCAGGACATCCGGGTTTACCACTTGGGATGGCCGATGTAGCGACTGTTTTATGGAGTAATTTTCTAAAGCACAATCCCAATACACCAAAATGGGCAGATAGAGATCGATTCATACTCTCCGCAGGGCATGGGAGTATGTTGATTTATAGTTTACTGCATTTATATGGCTATGATATGTCAATTGATGATTTGAAAGCATTTCGTCAATGGGGGAGTAAAACTCCGGGGCATCCTGAAAATTTCGAAACGGAAGGCGTAGAGACCACTACCGGGCCTCTCGGTCAGGGGCTGGCCAATGCGGTTGGGATGGCACTTGCCGAAAAATCATTGAGTGCGCGATTCAATAAGAGAGGTCATGCGATAGTGAACCATTTTACATATGTAATCGCCAGTGATGGCGACCTTCAAGAAGGAATTTCACATGAGGCCTGTGCCTTTGCCGGACACAATCAACTCGGTAAGTTGATCGTACTGTATGACAACAATAGTATTACAATTGACGGAGATACGGATCTTTCATATAGTGATGATGTGACCAATAGATTTGAAGGTTATCATTGGCATGTATTGCGTATCGATGGTCATAATTATAAATCTATAAAAGAGGCTATTTTCACAGCTCGCAAGCAACTTGATAGGCCAACGATTATAATTTGTGACACCAAAATTGGTTTTGGAAGTCCCAATAGACAAGGAACTTCTAAGGCACATGGCGAGCCATTTCCAGAAGAAGAGATAAGACTAACCAAAGTGGCGTTAAGTATGCCAGAAGATGAGACGTTTTATGTTGCTAGTAATGTTAAAATGCTTCGACAAAAAGCTCAATTGGCGGGAGATGAACAGCAGGCGAAGTGGAAAAGTAAGTATAAGAAGTATGAAGAGCGTTTTCCAAAAGAGGCCAAGGCATTAAAGCAATGTATGCGTTTGTTTGTTTCCAAAAAAGCCATGAATATACCTAGGTTTACTTCCAATACGAGCATTGCAACACGTGCTGCATCGGGCAAGATATTAGACTATATAGCACCTCATATACCTGCATTGATCGGAGGTTCTGCGGATCTTACTCCATCCAATAAAACTTTTCCAAAAAGCGAAGTATCCTATACTGTTGATCAGCCCCATGGGAGATATATCCACTATGGTATAAGAGAACATGGCATGGCTGCTATTCTTAACGGAATGGCACTCCATGGAGGAATACTCCCGTATTCTGGAACCTTCTTTGTTTTTACAGACTATATGCGACCTGCGATGCGTATGGCGGCAATGATGAAACTTCAAGTGGTCTATGTACTTACGCATGACTCTATCGGATTGGGAGAGGATGGGCCAACCCACCAACCGATTGCTCATTTGACTTCTTTACGAGCTATACCCAATATGTCTGTTATTCGGCCTATGTGTGCCAATGAAACAGTTGAGGCCTGGAGGTCTGCATTGGATCATACTGATAAGCCAACTTGCATTGTGCTGACACGTCAAAATCTGCCTGTCTATGATAGAGATAAATTGGGGTTTGCACCCGCTTCAGATGCTCAAAAAGGTGCTTATGTCCTTGTTGAGGATAAAGGCTTTAGCAGTATAATTATTGCAACAGGTTCTGAAGTTGAGATTGCTCTTGAGGCCAAAGCATTGTTAAATAAAAAAGGTTTTAAAATCAGAGTTGTCTCAATGCCTTCCTTGGATATTTTTGAGCTTCAAAGCAAAGCATATAGGTCATCAATTCTACCTTCAAAAATACGAAATAGGGTGGCAGTTGAAGCAGGCGCCACGCTTTCTTGGTATAAATATGTCGGGATAGATGGAGCGATTATCGGATTGGACACCTATGGGGCATCTGCGCCTTATAAAACGCTATATAAAAAACTTGGTATAACTGCCGCTTCTGTAACTAGATCTATAGCAAAATTACATAAAAAATAGAGCCGTATAAGAATACCATAACCTTCTCTTACTACAACTTTAGGAGTTGGAAATTGAGTGTGGAAGCTATTCTTAAATCAATAAATGAAATGAAAAAAGAAAAATGTAAAAAGAAGCAATCCAAAATGATCATAGAGCCAGATGGAAATTTGGCCATGAATCTAGTCAGAGTGACAGAAGCAGCTGCTATATCTGCCGCTAGATTCATGGGTACCGGTGATAAAGAAGGAGGAGATGGTGCCGCTGTTGATGCCATGCGAAAATTTTTAAAAACTGTTGACATGCGCGGTGTCGTGGTTATCGGGGAAGGTGAGAAAGATGAAGCACCAATGCTTTTTAATGGAGAATCAGTCGGTACAGGTCATGGAGCGGAGATTGATATAGCAGTCGATCCAGTAGAAGGAACCAATCTTCTTGCGCAAGGACGTCCCAACTCTATCGCTGTGATTGGTGCAGCCGAAAGAGGAAGCATGTGGAACCCCGGCAATTCTTTTTATATGAACAAGTTGGTTGTGGAGCGTAAAGCGAGACATGTCATCGACATACGA
This sequence comes from Bacteroidota bacterium, assembly GCA_024276375.1. GTDB lineage: Bacteria > Bacteroidota > Bacteroidia > Chitinophagales > Saprospiraceae > JAJRXG01. The sequence continues at coordinate 3,738 of JAJRXG010000170.1, forward strand.
CTTTCCCCGGAAGAGAACCTTAAAAGAATTGCGGAGGCTCTCAATCGGCCTATCAGTGATTTGACTGTATTTGTATTGCAGAAAGATCGTCATAAAGAATTGGTCAATAGCATTCGTAAGGTAGGAGCCCGTATTACTATGCACACAGATGGTGATGTAATGGGTGCACTCATGGCTGCCATACCCGGTACCGGAGTGGATGTTTTAATGGGCATTGGTGGTACCCCGGAAGGAGTTATTGCAGCATGCGCCGTAAAGGCGCTCAATGGAGGAATGCAAGGAATGAGGACGCCACTTCTTAAAGAAGAAATCAATCAACTGAAAATTGATAAAATTGATTTAAACGAGGTACTCACCTTAGACACTTTGGTGAATTCTGACAATGCATTTTTTGCAGCAACCGGAATAACAGAAGGATCTTTTTTAGAAGGTGTACGATTTGACAATGATGGTGGCGTAACAACCCATAGTGTCGTCATTCGCTCTAAAACAGGTTCGATGAGATATATAAAAGGGATTCATCAATTGGAAAAAAGTATTCTTGTTTGATACGTCCATAGAAAGAAATAATAATGAAAAATATTAGAAAACTAGCACCATCACTTTTGGCAGCGGATTTTGCAAATTTAGAAACCGATATCAGAATGGCAGAATCCGCAGGTGTGGACTTGCACCATTTTGATGTTATGGATGGACAATTTGTGCCGAATATTAGTATTGGGATACCTGTACTTAAAGCGGTTAAAAGGGTCGCTAGCATCCCCATTGATGTTCATCTGATGATAGAAACACCGGGATTGATAATAGAAGCATTTATCGATGCAGGTGCTGATTATCTAACTGTCCATGTTGAAGCTGAACCCAATCTACACAGAGTGGTACAACATATACGAAGCAAAGGTGTAAAAGCTGGTGTAGCACTCAATCCACATACATCACTGTCATCCATCGAAGAGGTAATGCCGGATTTGGATTTAATATTGCTGATGTCCGTTAATCCGGGGTTTGGCGGTCAGTCTTTTATCTCCAATACCCTTGATAAATTAAAAAGATTAAAAAATATATTGATCCATAGGGGATTAACACATATAGAAGTAGAAGTTGACGGAGGAGTAAAACTCGATAACATATCGGATGTTGCTGATGCAGGAGCCGATATACTTGTTGCAGGATCTGCAATCTATAAATCCGGCAATCCGCAAAATACGATTCGTGAAATGAAAGGTTTACTTAATATAATATAACAACTTTAGATTATGGCTTTGATAACACTTCGACAATTACTAGATCACGCAGCTGAACACGGCTATGGTGTCCCGGCTTTTAATATCAATAATCTAGAACAGATACAGGCAATTATGCGGGCTGCAAAAAAGACAAACTCGCCTGTTATTTTACAAGCGAGCAATGGAGCGAGAAAATATGCCGGAGATGTTTTTATCCGTCATTTGGTAAATGCTGCGGTTGAGATGTATCCCGAGATTCCGATCTGTCTCCACCAAGATCATGGCAACGGGTACACCACATGCCTCACTGCAATTAGAAACAATTTTACAAGTGTTATGATGGACGGATCATTGGAAGCAGATGCTAGCACCATCGCGAGTTATGAATACAATGTTGATATTACTAGGCGTGTAGTAGATATGGCACATTCTGTAGGCGTATCTGTCGAGGGAGAATTGGGTTGCCTAGGTTCATTAGAAACCGGGCAGGGTGAGAAAGAGGATGGACATGGATTTGACGGAAAATTATCAATGGATCAACTGTTGACCGACCCGGATGAAGCTTTTGATTTTGTGACGAAAACACAAGTTGACGCTCTTGCAGTTGCTATCGGGACATCTCACGGAGCTTATAAATTTACGCGTAAGCCCGATGGAGATATACTTGCTATAGAAGTCATAAAGGCGATCAATAGTAAAATGCCCAACCTGCATATGGTTATGCATGGTTCGAGTTCTGTACCGCAAGAGTTGCAGGATATTATCAATCAATATGGTGGCGAGATGCCGCAGACTTATGGTGTGCCGGTGGAGGAGATTGAACGCGGCATCAAGCATGGCGTACGTAAGGTCAACATTGATACGGACTGTCGTATGGCTATCTCAGGACAAATCAGAAGGATAGCAATGGAAAATAAAAAACAGTTTGATCCTCGTAAGTTTTTGATTGCCGGTACCAACAAGATGCAAGAGCTGTGTGAAGATAGATTTGAGAGATTTGGAACAGCTGGAAATGCTGACAAGATCAGACCACTATCTCTTGACGCAATGACTGCAAGGTATAACCTAGGAGAACTAAGACAAAACAGCTAATTACTATTCGAAGATAAAACGTCCGAGTAGTTACAATAATAGACAACTATTTTATTAATCATTTTAAAAGTAAAATTTATGGGTAAGCCTAAAAACAAAGATCGTTACAAAAAAGGCGGCGTAATGGCATACAAGGACATGGGGTATTGGCAACCTGATTATGAACCTAAGCCAACAGATTTAATTGCCATGTTTAGAATCACTCCCCAAGATGGAGTTGATTCGATCGAAGCGGCAGCAGCAGTAGCCGGAGAATCATCGACAGCAACATGGACTATATGCTGGACAGATCGACTCACTGCCAATGACAAGTATCAGGCCAAAGCCTACCGAGTAGATCCAGTGCCCAATAGTCCCGGGGAGTTTTTTTCCTATATTGCTTATGATATAGATTTGTTTGAACCTGGCTCTATTGCCAATCTCACGGCTTCAATTATCGGCAATGTGTTCGGCTTTAAACCCCTGAAAGCACTCCGCTTGGAAGATATGTATTTTCCTGTGGCATATGTGAAAACTTTTGCCGGCCCTCCAACCGGTATCGTTGTTGAGCGCGAGCGTTTGGATAAGTTCGGAAGACCTCTGTTGGGTGCTACAGTGAAACCCAAATTAGGACTGTCAGGACGTAGCTACGGAAGGGTCGTCTATGAAGGGTTAAAGGGAGGTTTAGATTTTACCAAGGATGACGAAAATATTAACTCCCAACCCTTTATGCACTGGAGAGAGCGATTTCTATATGTAATGGAGGCCGTCAATAGAGCTCAAGCGATGTCCGGTGAAATAAAAGGACACTATCTAAATGTTACAGCTGCGACTATGGAAGATATGTATGAGCGAGCTGAATTTGCTAAGTCTTTAGGATCGACCATTGTCATGATTGATTTAGTGATCGGTTATACTGCAATCCAATCCATGTCTAAGTGGTGTCGTGATAACGATATGATATTGCATCTTCATAGAGCTGGTCATTCAACTTATACCAGATTAAGATCACACGGAGTATCTTTTAGAGTCATATGCAAATGGATGCGTCTTGCGGGCGTTGATCACATACATGCTGGAACAGTCGTAGGCAAATTAGAAGGTGATCCCCGTACAACAGCTGGATATTATGACATATTGAGAGAGGATTTTGTACCTATGAAACTTGAAAATGGAGTATTTTTTGACCAACATTGGGCAAGCCTTAATAAAGTTATGCCAGTGGCGTCAGGAGGGATTCACGCTGGACAAATGCATCAATTGATTACTTTATTGGGAGAAGATGTTGTTTTACAATTTGGAGGAGGAACCATCGGACATCCAAGTGGAATCGAAGCGGGAGCAACAGCAAATAGAGTCGCTCTTGAAGCTATGATTTTTGCCCGAAATGAAGGACGAGATTTGATGGCTGAAGGTCCTGAAATTTTAAAAAATGCTGCTAAATTTTGTACACCTCTGAAAACAGCCCTAGAGCTATGGAAGGATGTAACATTCAACTATACCAGCACTGATGCTCCGGACTTTGTTCCTTCAAGTACTCCTTCATAACTATTTAATAACCAGAATTAAACTATAATTATAATGAAAATAACACAAGGTACATTCTCATTCTTGCCGGACTTAACTGACGAACAGATAACCAAACAGATTCAGTACTGTATAGACAACGACTGGGCTGTTGGTATCGAATTTACCAATGATCCACATCCCCGAAATACATATTGGGAAATGTGGGATCTCCCGATGTTTGATATTCGTGATGCCGCAGGAATTCTCTATGAATTGAATGCTTGCAGAAAAGTATATGGTGACAACCACTATATCCGCCTAAGTGCTTTTGATAATACCCATGGATGGGAATCCATTAAGCTCTCATTCATTGTGAATCGTCCAAAAGTAGAAGATCCCGGTTTCCGTCTGGTGAGACAAGAAGTTGATGGTCGTAGCATTAGATATACCACACAAGCCTATTCTACTGACAAGCCTTCTTCTGAACGATATAGAGATTAAATATTAAAGAGAAAAAAGTGAGTGAAATAAAATCATTTAATCTACAAAAAGCTTTCGAGGCCTCCGGTGTTAAGGAGGTTCTCGATGAGCTTGACAGAGACTTGATTGGCCTCTTGCCAGTTAAAACTCGGATACATGAGACAGCTTCATTACTTCTCGTGAACAAAGCGAGAGAGGAATTGAACTTGTCCAAAATACAACCTTCTCTACACATGAGCTTTACTGGCAATCCAGGCACCGGCAAAACTACCGTCGCTATGCGTATGGCAAAACTTCTATATCGTTTAGGATATGTACGGAAAGGGCACTTGGTACTAGTAACACGTGATGATTTGGTAGGACAATATATCGGTCATACGGCGCCTAAGACAAAAGAGATTCTCAAAAAAGCAATGGGTGGAGTCTTGTTTATTGATGAGGCTTACTATCTGTATCGTCCTGAAAACGAACGTGATTATGGCCAAGAAGTTATCGAAATCCTCCTTCAGGTCATGGAGGATCATCGGGATGATTTAGTGGTAATACTAGCTGGGTATGCTGATAAGATGGATAAGTTCTTTTCATCTAATCCCGGTTTTCGATCTCGTGTGGCCCATCACATAGATTTTCCCGATTATTCGGATGATGAACTATTTGAAATAGCTATAAAGATGCTCAAAGAGCAGAACTATGTTTTAGGCGATAATGCTGTGACAATCTTAAAGGAATACATTGCCAAACGTAGGGAGCAACCACATTTTGCTAACGCACGATCTATCCGTAACGGTCTTGACAGAGCTATTTTGCGACAAGCCAATAGGCTTTTTAATAAAGGTGATGTCGAATTGAACGCTAAGGATCTCAGTGAGATAGATTATGAAGATTTCGCACTCAGTAGGGTGCTTAAATCAAAACCACCTACTCAGCCATAGTCCTTTTGATACGCCCAGTAGTTGAAAAAAAATATGTCAGTTGTCTTAATTCCATAGGAATGAAAAATTGAAATTTGTAAAGCTATCTGATTTTATAATCACAATTAAAATTATAATAATGAACAAAAGAAAACATCCAGTTATAGCCGTTACTGGTTCTTCTGGTGCAGGAACTTCTACTGTTAAAAGTGCTTTTCAAAATGTATTGCGTAGAGAAGGGATAAAAGCTGTAGTAATCGAAGGTGATAGTTTTCATCGCTATAATCGTGTTGAGATGAAAAAACTTATGGCTGAAGCACGCGATAAGGGTGGCTATTTTAGCCATTTCGGTAGAGAAGCCAATCTGCTTGATGAATTGGGTCAACTCTTCAAAACTTATGGTGAAACAGGCAAGGGCAAGCGCAGATACTATATACATAACGAAGAAGAAGCTAAAAAGTATAATCAAAAACCCGGTGAATTTACACCTTGGGAGGATATTGAAGAAGTATCTGATATCATGTTCTACGAGGGTTTACATGGCGGTGTTGAAGAAGTGGCACCATATGTCGATTTGATGATTGGAGTTGTTCCGGTTATCAACCTTGAATGGATTCAAAAGATCAATCGTGACCGTATTAAACGTGGATATTCTACTAAACAGATAGTAGAGGTGATAAAGTACCGTATGGATGACTATATTGATGTGATTACACCTCAGTTTGCTCGTACCCATATTAATTTTCAGCGGATCCCAACTGTTGATACTTCCTGTCCTTTTATTGCCAGAGATGTCCCTTCCGAAGATGAGAGCCTGATTGTAATAAGAGTAAAAAAAGAGATTATTCTCAAGTATAAAATCGATCTTACATATTTGAAGGATATGATAGAGGGAGCATTTGTATCCAGACGCAATACTATAGTCGTACCCGGACCTAAGATGCAGCTCGCTATGGAAATACTAGTTACACCTATAGTTGAATCTTTGGTTGACAAAAGAATTGAAGCACGCGCTTATAATAATGAAGTGGTGGCAAAAATGAACGCGCATACATAGTATTTGTCAATCAATTGACTAGTACTATTGTGTTTGATGTATTAACCAAATATTCTTCTTTTACCGGGTTTCCTTTACTCTGGAGTAGCAACGCTTTTCTGCCTAAATAGGTTAAGAGCATCAGAAACGGAATTTGTTATGGACAAAGTTCATTAGTGCTTTGTCGTTATTTTGCCCACTAATGCACCACAAGGTATGCTTCTGGAACAGTCATTGGGACGCAGAACTGCTTTAAATTAGAAAATGCTTTCTAAAAATGATGATTCGCTATTTTAGTTCAGTATGTCTTTATATCTTGTTGGTTGGTAGTATTTATATCAACGTGTTTGATATTATTATTAATAATAATTTTACCATATATGGGAAAAGTTAAAAAATCATCTAATACCGCTCGTGGTACAGTCACGTGTGATAACACAACTATGCACTTGCTAAAGGCTAACGATTTTGTTGCAGAAAGCATACGAAAGAGCATGTTAGAGCAAAATATTTTAATGGTCAATATAACTTCTTCAGCAGGTAGTGGAAAAACCACCTTGTTGCAGGAAACTGCCCGTCGTATCGGAGATAAAGTAAACATGAAAATACTTGTAGGGGATTTAGAGACCGAACGTGATGCTGATCGCCTCCGTGAGGTTGGGGTGGATGCACTTCAGATTGTGACAGGTGGTATATGTCATCTTGAAGCACAAATGATTTGGCAAGGTATGGATAACCTTTCTCTTGAGGGTGTTGACCTATTGATCGTTGAAAATGTAGGTAATCTTGTTTGTCCGGCCTCCTTTGACCTTGGAGAAGATTACAGAGTTACATTGATTGCCACAACAGAAGGGGATGATAAGCCTAAAAAGTATCCGAGGATGTTCTTGACTAGTGATATGATGTTGGTATCAAAAGTTGATTTATTGCCGTATCTTCCATTTTCCGTAGATGCCGTAGTTGCTGATGCTCGAGATGTCAACCCAGACATTGAGGTTTTGGAGATTTCAAGTACCAATGGAACAGGTATTGATCAATGGTGCCAATGGCTGATAGACAAGGTTGAAGAAAAGAAAAAAGAATATAGCAAAGTATTCTCATGATTACCTGGCATATCCATATAAAAGGTCAAGTACAAGGAGTTGGATTTAGGCCATTTATTTATCTATTAGCTCAAAAATATCAACTATATGGCAATGTTAATAATACACTCGATGGAGTGCACATCTATGTAAATACAATCAAAAAGGTCTTACAAGAATTTATCATAGATATTAAGAATAATAGACCGGTGTTGGCTGTTATTACAAATCTTGTGTATGAGATTGTACCAGGCCAATATTTTAATACATTTGAGATTGTTCATAGTCGTTCCTTGGGGTCGCCCAATCTTGTCTTAACACCGGATGCCGCAATTTGCGATACCTGTCGCACAGAATTGCTTTCATCATCCAATAGAAGACATCTTTATCCATTCATCACCTGTATCAATTGTGGCCCGCGGTATTCTATTGTGGAGCATCTTCCATACGATCGAGAGCATACCACGATGTCCGAGTTTCATATGTGTCCAGAATGTGGGTTGGAGTATGAAGATCCCAAAGACAGACGATATTATTCTCAGACCAATTCATGCCCAAATTGCAGGATAGAGCTTTCTTTACTGAATAGCAAATTAGAACTTTTATCACAAGATGTATCGAGTATTGCAGACAGTGTCAGGAATCAATGGAAGAAAGGTAGCATCGTTGCCATTAAGGGAATAGGAGGTTATTTGTTGACTTGTGATGCTACGGATTCTCAAGCCATTCAAAAATTACGCCAATACAAGGATCGTCCGTCTAAACCTTTTGCCATAATGATGCTGCAGCGACATCTTGAAAGTTTTGTCGATTTAAATGATTCAGAAAAGGAGGCGCTGCAAAGTAGTCAGGCTCCTATTGTTTTACTCAAAATTAAAGATACCGGACTCTGTCCTACGGATATCGCTCCAGGCCTAAGTAAGATTGGTGTAATGTTGCCTTATGCTCCACTATACGAGATCTTATTAGAAGGGTATCCCCATCCCGTCATAGCTACAAGTTGTAATTATAGCAACTCGCCTATCATATATGAAGAGAAGAAGGTCAAAGAGATTCTTCCGGCCCTAGCGCATTTTCTGCTTTCGCACAATCGGGATATAGTAGTGCCATCGGATGATAGTGTTATAGCATTTTCTCCCTTCAAAAAGAAAAGAATTGTCTTGCGCAGAGCTAGAGGTATTGCGCCGAGTTATATCAATCGTGCCCTGAGACTTTCTAAAAACAATATTGTCGCAATGGGCGCTATGCTGAAAAGTACTTTTGGCCTTGTACATGACCACAATATCTATATCAGCCAATACATCGGCAGTTTGGAAAGTTATGATACTTTGCAGAGCTATAAGCATACACTCAACCATTTGATGGGGCTCTTTGACATGAATCCCAATGTGGTTCTTTGTGATTTGCATCCCATGTATCCATCTACGCTTGCGGCTCAGGAATTATCTATTGAACTAGCTGTTCCACTTTCTTACGTCCAACATCATGTTGCACATTTTGCAGCGATTCTTGGAGAGCATAACCTAATTGATGATGACAAGGCTATAATGGGAGTGATATGGGATGGATTGGGGATGGGTGATGATGGGCAGTTGTGGGGAGGTGAGTTTTTTACATTCTTCGGATCATCAATCAATAGGATTCACGCCTTTGACTATCGCAAGGTGATTGCCAATGACAAAACAGCTAAAGAATCTCGTGTAGCCGCATTGTCCTATGCCCATGATATCGCAGAAGCTCAAGATCAGCTTCAATCCAAATTTGATATAACAGAATGGAAAATTTATAATACGCTGTTGAAATCAAGCGCGGGAAGATTGACATCAAGTGTGGGAAGATTATTTGATGCCGTAGCATCACTTTTGGGAATCATTGATATTCAATCATATGAAGGAGAGGCAGCCATGTTACTTGAGGCCAAAGCATTACAATACTTCAAAGACCATGGTTTGGATGGTGCGACACCTTACTACATCGAACATAAAGGGGCATTTAGTATTGAGACGCAATATCTGATATCTCAGATTGTTCGCGATATAAATCGTGGTGTAAAAATAGAACGTATTGCAGCTAAATTTCACCTCTCTTTAGTCTTTATAATTAGAAATATAGCACGTGAACATCAGATCAATAAAATCTGTTTCAGTGGGGGTGTTTTTCAGAACGGCTTATTGATAGATCTTATTATTCATTATCTCAATGAGGATTTTGAGCTTTATTTCCACAAAGAACTATCTCCAAATGATGAAAATATCTCTTTTGGTCAGATTGTATATCACAGTATAACTCAGAAAGAAAAAAGCAATATTGAGAAAAATAAAAATTTATTAAACAGTCATAAAAGTAATACTTATGTGTTTGGCAATACCGGGTAAAATAATTTCCATTGAGCATCAATTTGATGGATTAGTACGCATGGCGAAAGTCTCTTTTGGAGGTATCATCAAAGAAGCTAGTCTTGAAATGATACCTCAGGCTAAAATTGATGATTATGTCTTAGTTCATGTTGGTGTGGCGATTAGTATCGTAGATGAAGCAGAAGCAAAAAGAACCTTTCAGTATCTTGAAGAAATGGGGGAGGTAGAAGATGAGCTTAATATCTCTGACTTTCTGCCGGATGCTAAAACCTACAGGACATGAGTAGGATGCCAAGTTGAGCCCCAATCGGGAAACTGATGTTTTTCGCAAAATGGATTATATTGAATGATTACTCCTATGCAATTTTCCTATATTTTAGATTCATAACAATGTATTAAATGAAGTTTTTAACAGAGTACCGCGACCCAGAAGTAGCCAAGCAATATTTGGAGGAAATCAAAAAGGTGGTCACACGACCGTGGACAATCATGGAAGTATGTGGAGGTCAGACCCACAGTCTGGTTAAAAATGGAATCCTTGAATTGCTTCCCGAGCAAATTAATATGGTGCATGGTCCCGGATGTCCGGTATGTGTGACGCCCCTCAACCTTATAGATAAGGCCATTTATCTTGCCGAAGAGAAGAATGTTATTTTATGCTCCTTTGGTGATATGTTACGCGTACCTGGTTCCAAGAGGAGCTTGCTTGAGGCGAAAGCCAATGGAGCTGATATTCGGATATTATATTCTCCATTAGAGGCTGTCAAGATAGCTCGAGAAAACCCCGATCGTGAAGTTGTATTTTTTGCTGTGGGTTTTGAAACAACTGCTCCGGCCAATGCACTATCAGTAATTCATGCACATAGGTTTGGATTAACCAACTATTCGATTTTGGCTTCTCATGTCTTGGTTCCTCCCGCGATCGAAGCCGTTATGGAGGACGACGAAAGCAGTATTCAGGGATTCTTGGCAGCAGGTCATGTGTGTGCCATCATGGGAATCATGGAATATTACCCACTGGTAGAGCGATTTAATGTTCCGGTAGTAGTAACAGGCTTTGAACCCATAGATTTATTGCAAGGTATCCTTATGACTGTCAGGCAACTGGAAAAAGGAGAAGCCAAAGTCGAGAATCAATATACAAGGATCGTATTGGAAGAAGGCAATATGAATGCACAGGATATTATTTATACCGTATTTGAAGTCACTGATAGGTTGTGGAGAGGTATGGAAATCATCCCTATGAGTGGATATCAGGTAAAGTCTGAGTATGCTGCATATGATGCGAATCAAAAGTATGATATTGATATCGAGGAGGCTCCTGAGAATGAAGAATGTATCGCAGGAGAAATTATGAAAGGTATCCGCAAGCCCATTGATTGCCAACATTTTGGCAAAAAGTGTAAACCCGAAAATCCTATTGGTGCACCCATGGTTAGTTCTGAAGGGGCATGCGCGGCTTACTATCACTTCTCCGGAGCAATTCATAAGATCGAAGAGCAACTATCGTGAAAATTCTTTTTATTTCTTCGGCCTTCAATGGATTGACACAGCGAGCATGGCTCGAGCTTGATAGATTAAATCATCAAGTGAAAGTTCATATTGCCGTGGATGACTCAGCCATGAAGACTTGTGTAGAGGCATTCTGCCCTGACCTTATTATCGCACCATTTCTTAAGAAGCGGATACCCGAAGACATATGGAAAAAATATGTTTGTCTGATTATACATCCCGGAATGCCGGGAGATCGAGGGGCATCTTCCTTAGATTGGGCGATATTAAATCGTGTAGAGAAGTGGGGCGTAACAATCCTGCAGGCAGTAGAAAAAATGGACTCCGGCCCGATCTGGGGCTTTCAAACATTTGGGATGCGGCAAGTTTCTAAAGCCTGCTTGTATCGGCATGAAGTCACTCAGGCAGCGATAAAAGCATTGCTTGTGGCTGTTCGAGATTTTGAAGTCAATAGAGCAGTACCCATCTCATTGGTTAAGGCTCAGGGTACATGGAATCGACGTACAAGGCAGAAAGATTTTCAATTTTCTTGGAACGATAATACACTAGACATTATTACCAAAATAAATGCCGCTGATAGTGATCCGGGTGTTATAGCTGATATTGCCGGCTCACAATATTATGCTTATGGCGCCCATGTTGAAACAAAAATACAAGGTAAGGCAGGACACATTTTATGTGTCAGAGATAGAGCTATCTGTATAGGTACAGGTGATGGTGCATTGTGGTTATCACACTTAAAAAAGACTTCCGGAGATGCTGTAAAACTTCCTGCAACCATTTTGCTTGGCCCTAAAATACAAGGTGTCAGTATTGCTCAATTAAGCCCTTTTGGAAAGTACGATGGTAAGACCTTTAGGGAGATACGATATGAGGAAGAAGGCCAAATCGGTTATCTGCATTTTGACTTCTACAATGGTGCCATGGATACGGATCAATGCAAGCGACTCTTGCATGCTATACAAATGGCCAAAACTCGACCGATCAAAATATTAGTTTTAATGGGTGGGCACGATATCTGGTCGAATGGTATCCATCTAAATGTTATAGAACATGCAGATAATCCCGCCGATGAATCTTGGTCCAATATCAATGCTATCGACGATGTGATCTTGGAAATTATCAATACTCCAAATCAATATGTCGTATGCGCTTTGCAAGGCAATGCCGGAGCAGGTGGTGTAGCTCTATCCCTTGCTGGGGATAAAGTCATATGCCGAAGAGGAATAGTACTCAATCCTCATACTCGAAATATGGGATTGTATGGGTCTGAGTACTGGACATATTTATTGCCCAAAAGAATAGGTACGCTTAAAGCCAATGACTTCACTGAGCAGTGTCTGCCTTGGGGAACCGATGTGGCCAAAGAAATCGGATTGGTGGACGATGTCTTTGGAGAGGATATAGAAGAGTTCAATGTCCTCCTTAAGCAATCTGTTGAGGCTGTTATCAAACTGCCGTACTTTGAAAAATTGTTGAAGGCTAAAGTCTTTCAACGTCGCAAGGACGAACGTATTAAACCTTTGGCACAATATCGAGAAGAAGAACTAAAACAGATGAAGGATAATTTCTATAATGACAATTGGGGATATTCTAAGAAAAGATTCCAATTCGTCCATAAGATTGTTGATGATCAAATCGGACAATCAATAGGAGACCGGGATTGGTATAGTAGCAGAAGAAAAATCTATCGAAAGCGAAAATGGGAATCAATAGAATATTCTTAAAAAAATAATGTAAGGACTCAGTGCCAATGTTTTTTGAATGAAAAATCGAGTATATTTTTTACACTCATGTCTCCTTGGCGTACCAATGGCAACAAAATGGAGTGTGGATATTGAGAAAAATATATTTTTTTAAATCTAACAGTGCAGGACGGAAGATAGTAGTAACTTAAAAAAGCAGAAATGAGTAATAGGAGGAAAGTGCAATTGCAATGCCCCATGCCGAAGTTAGACTTTGATGTCATAACTTTAGGGCATGGGAGTGGAGGTATATTGACCAATCAACTGTTGGACAAAGGAGTGTTTGACTTATTGAAAAATGAGATTTTAGATCAACGCCATGACGGGGCTTTTTTGGAATTTGATGGGCGCGTGGCCTTTACGACGGATAGTTTTGTTGTTTCACCAATATTTTTTCCCGGAGGGAATATTGGTGACTTGGCAATCCACGGGACAGTCAATGACTTAGCCATGTGTGGAGCAACACCCAAGTACCTTTCACTGAGTTTTATCATTGAAGAGGGATTAAAAATGACGGAATTCTGGGAAGTATTGTACGCGATTAAGGATGCTTGCGAGCAATCAGGAGTACAGATTGTAACGGGTGATACCAAGGTTGTCGAACGAGGAAAGGGAGATAAATTGTTTATCAATACTACCGGGATAGGAGAACTCCATCCAAAGGCTGATATTTCTGTTGCAAATATTAAGGTGGGAGATAAAATTATTGTTAGTGATCAGATTGCAACTCATGGAATAGCAATTATGTCCATTCGTAAAGGTTTGGAGTTTGAGACAACGATCAAGAGTGATACGAGATATTTGAATTATATAGTTGAAGATCTATTGGACAACTTCGATTCCGATGTGCATCTATTGAAAGATCCAACACGTGGCGGAATGGCTACTGTATTGACTGAGATCGCACGTGATACGGGACTAGGTATCGATATTGATCAGAAGGAGTTGCCGATAGATGATCAAGTCAAAGGTGCTTGTGAAATCTTGGGTTTAGATCCTCTGTATGTAGCCAATGAGGGAATCTTTATTTGTGTTGTTAGTGCAGATAAAGCTGATGAATGCGTAAATCTATTGCACAAGCATGAACATTGTACTCATGCTGTTATTGTTGGTGAAGTGGTGGACGAACATTTGAGACAGGTTGTATTGACAAGTGCGATCGGAGGACGCCGAGTAGTCAATATGTTGGTTGGAGAACAGTTGCCACGTATTTGTTAGATTATGAAAAGTGATATTCAAAATAGAGAAGATATCCGGCATTTAGTAATTACGTTTACCGAACGATTGCTGAAGGACAAGGTTTTTAAGCATTTTTTTATTGATGTTGCAAAAGTGGATATGCTAGAACATATAGATAGAGTGATTGACTTTTGGGACAACCTCTTATTCAATTCTGGCACATACCAAGGAGATCTACTTGATATTCATCTTGAGTTGCATTTTAAACACAAGATCAAAAACGAGTATTTAAAAGAATGGATTGATTGCTTTAATACAATATTAGATGACCTGTTTGAGGGAGAGATGGCATCAAAGTGTAAAGTGAGTGCACTTTCTATCGCTTCAATTATAAAGATGAAAATCGACAATATTGAGCGTCGCAGACTAGAGATAAATAATTGATATGGAGAGCAAAAAGTCAATAAAGTCGTTAATAGAGCATACGGTAATATTTAAGGGAGGAGAGGATAACCCACTTTTGGCACCGAGAGGTGTGTATGTAGTGAACAATATGTTGTTTGTTTCTGATACGGCTCAAAACCGAATTTTTATTTGGCATCAATTGCCAACAACTGAGTATCAAAAACCCGATATTGTCTTAGGACAATCCAAGAAAGAGAGAACTGGAAGAAATGCTAGTGGAGAAGCGAGCGCTTCAAGTCTGTTTTATCCCTCCGGGATATGGTCTAACGGTGATATACTCATCGTTGCAGATGCTTGGAATCATCGTGTTTTGGTGTGGCATAATTTTCCCACAGAAGATGGCCAACCGGCCGATGTTGTCATCGGTCAACCGGATTTTATCAGCAATCAACCCAACATTTATGGAGTGGGAAAACCACCGAGTGCCCAGTCATGTTATTGGTGTTATGGGGTGTACTCGGACGGAGAACAATTGTGGATAGCGGATACCGGCAATCGTAGAATTCTATACTATAAATCAATCCCCAAAAATAATTTTAGTCCGGCTGATGGTGTGATTGGAAAACCAAGTTTTACAGACCGGGATTATGACCATGAGAGCCCTATTTGGCCTTATTCGGTTAGGATTAGTGATCAGGGGCAATTGGCAATTACGGATACGCAATACTATAGAATCTTGATATGGCATAATTGGCAATCAGCTTTCAACTCAAAAGCCGATGTCATCATAGGTCAGAAATCCTCTGCTGATAATGGTCAGAATCAATATGAGTTTTTCCCCAAAGCCAATAGCTTGAATTGGTGCTATGATACTCATTTTTATAAAAACGGAATATGGGTTTCAGATACTGGCAATAGTCGAGTATTGTGGTTTGAAAATGTCCCTAAGG
>JAJRXG010000171.1 GCA_024276375.1 Bacteroidota bacterium
ATCTTTTATTATACCACATTCTCATGAAATGATATTAGATTTGGTTTTAGCATCAATAGAAGTAATATTGTACTCATATATTACGCAAAACATTGGGGTTATTGATTATTATTCTCATTTTGCGTAACTGATTCGTTCGTATTCAGGAGGGTGCTTTTGAGATAAAAAAAGGCAATTTTTTCGTCAGATGACGCTTATTTTTTTAGGCATAGCAGCGCTACGGCGAAAAAAATAGCGGAAATATGGCGGGGAAAGTGTTTTTTTTAGCCAAAATGACGCCTACCTGAATAGTAACACTGATTCAGCATTAACGAATTTTGACGGTAAAAAGACCTATAAAGATTTTTTTTATATATTCTTCAACTCATTTGGACAGCAATATTGATGTTGTTCTGGTCTCAATGAGCTTCGATTGCCAAAAGAATCTTCATATGGTCATTTCAAAGCATTGAAGCGAAGTAGTTATCTTTACACTGAATTTTTTATGGCAAATAATTTAAAGACATATCTCAAAGACCCCTTGCTCTTGGATATGTATCAACAGATACGAAAGGTAGGGGCCATTAAGAGCATTTCATTGGATTTGACTCATAGATGTAACATCCGTTGTGTGGGTTGTTACTATTTTGAGGAGGGTATGGATACGTTCCAGTCTCCAAAAGACGATATCTTGTTTGATGCTTTTTTGGACAGTGAAATTGAGCGGGGCACTAATTTTATCACTATTGTAGGGGGAGAGCCCAGTCTTGAAATCAATCGAATCAGAAAAATCTACGATCGATTTTATCTAAGTGTTGCCACCAATGGCATTAGAAAGATACCCTATAAAGGATTGGAGCATCTGCCGATTGGGGTTGCTGTTTGGGGCAATCCTGAGACGGATAAGCAACTGCGTGGAAATGGCAAAATTGATGTTTTTAGTAAAGCTCTGGCCAACTATAAGGATGATCCGAGAGCATTTTGGTATTACACTGTAGCTCCGGGGCATTCATATGAGATCGCCGGTGTTGTGGAGCGATGTGTCGCCAATGGAAATCGTGTATTGTTCAATTACTACTCGGATCTGAGTGGATTGGGCAATGAATATGATTATCGCTTGGGATTTGATATGGTGCGTGCGGAAATTGACAACATGATTCGTCAATACCCCGGAATGATATTTATGACTCCCTACTTTAACAAAATCATATCGACAGGGCGATTGTTTGACATGAAGTGGGGTTATGAGGTCTGCACGAACATTTCCACAAATCTCCCTTTGAATGAAGATCGCATGAACAATGGCAATCCCTTCAATCCTCATTTTAGAGCTTATCATGCTGACTTTAAGACGACGCGCAGGTGCTGTACAGGTAGTGACCGGGATTGTGCATCTTGCTTTGACACTTGGGAGCATTTTTCCTGGATCATGGTACACTTGAGACAACATCTATCCTCCAAAGAGGATTTCTCGAATTGGTTGACAACTATGTATTTATTTTATACCATCAATCGCCTCATAGATCCTGATATAGGCATGAATCTTCTTCATAATACACTATATACTTCTGACCGACAACTGGCATAGCTTACGCCCTCTGGTATTCATCTATTCCCTTTAAAAATCCAAGCTCGGATAGGGGCTTACAGGATCCACCTACGGAGCTGCTTCCTATCCACCTAAGCATCAGATCAACAAATCCAACAAATTCACTTGACGTAATAAGCTTCCTTGACAGGCTTCAATGGGCGCTTGAACCACAAGGGTCTTCTCAATCCTCCAGGCCCGGGAGCAGGACGTGCCATCTTCAACCACTCGCGATAGTTCTCCATGGATCGATTGGTATCTACCATGATATCTCCATATCGATCATTGGCATTTGGCTTCTCAATCCGGACTCGTTGATGCCAACAATGCATGCCACTGATGGGATCGGGGTGGACGGCATGGGTGATATTCTGATGAACACCTCCATCTACCCAGAATATTCGTCTGCTATCGGCGTCATCACTATCAAATGGTTTAACACCTGACTTGGTATTCATCTTCCATTTTCCATCTCCATTGTTTTCTATTCTTACGGTATTGGTTGCCCAGCGATTGCCTTGATCTTGTTCGCGCCGCCATCTTCCCAAGTGATGAGAGCAAGCGACAACACCGGGTTTCATCCCCTGTGTCACCCATACTTTATCGACAAAATATCCAATATCTGTATTCATCTTAACGAGATCTCCCGTTTTAAAACCCCACTTTTGGGCATCCTCCGGATGCATCCATATTGGATTGCGATTGGCGATCTCCATCAACCACTTGGCGTTGCCGGAACGTGAATGTATCAATGTAGGCAATCGAAACGTAGGAACCAGAACGTACTCTCCTTTAGACTTGTCCAAATTGTCTTCATGAATATGACTCTTGATATAAGTGGGAATAGCATATTCGGGCCACTTCCAATCCACCATTGTCTGAGAATAAAACTCCTGCTTGCGCGAAGGAGTGGGAAATCCTACCATGGCAACACCATCAACCATGATCCCGATATCCTTACCATTCTTAAGAATCAATTGTGTCTCCGGATCCACCATTGTTCCATCCAAAATAGCAGGATCAAGAAGTTTTTCATTTTTCTTATATCCATGTGCTTCAACCTCAAAGGCTCCATATTTGCGCATGTATTCCAAAACCGAAATACCTTCTTTCTCTGCTCTATTGGGAAGCCCTTTGGTATGTTCAAAAATATACTGATAGTATTCATCGATGGTAATCTTCTGCCCGGGACGATATGGAGATTCAAAATGCTTTCGGATACCCATACTTCCATCGGGATCGATCCTCCAGCTGAGTTCTATCCAGAATTCATCTTCTTCCCAGACTTCTCCCGGGTTAACTTCATAAGTAAACTCCACTTCCTTTCCTTCCCGCCTCGCTGCTTCCCTCAATACAGGCTGTCGAAAGGCGATCCATGTTCCTGAATGTGTAGCATAGCTATTGAGATCATGGCGCTCTGCACTATGACCCATCGGCAAGACATAGTCGGCAAAAAAAGCTGTTTCGTTCCACGTAGGTGTGAGTGCTGCATGCAGACCAAAGCAACTCTCATCATTGAAGGCTTCCATCCAAGTAAATCCGTCGGGATATGTCCATACGGGATTGAAGACTCGAGAAAAATACACATCCATATACCCTCGTTTTTCTTTGAGCATATGAGGTAGTAAGAAGCTCATTTCAAACATAGAAAGCGGGTACTCCCGTGGAAAATGCAATTCATTCCAAAATTTGCCGGCAGGTGGTACATCAAAAAACTCTGGTTTGAATTTGTTCCAACTATTGGGTGAAGTGCCTCCTTTGGTTCCAACACTACCAGTCAACACAGTCAAAAAATGCAGACACCGGGACACACACCATCCTCCCAGATTGCCACTTGCCGCACTGCGCCAATTGTGCGAGGCAAATCGCTCTCCTGCTTCACCTATGAGAATCGCCACCTCTCTAATAGTATCGGCTTTGACCCCACTCTCTTTTTCTGCAAATTCAGGAGTATAATCGGCATAATCCTGAATCATCATCTCAATATAGTTTTCAAAAGTGGCTTCCACTTCCGGATGTAGTTTTTCGAGATAGGTGTTCCAATTGACCCACTTCTCCAGATAAGGACGATTATAGAGTCCTTCTTCGAGGATTATTTTAGCCATAGCAAGCAATACAGCTGCTTCTGTCCCCGGATAAGTAGGCATCCAATAATCGGACATACTTGCGGTATTGGACAATCGGGGATCCATCGTTGCCAATTTGGCTCCCTTCATTTTTCCCTCAATAATGCGCTGTGCATGAGGGTTGAAATAGTGTCCGGATTCAAGATGGGCAGAAATCAATAGAATAAACTTGGCTTCGGAGTGATCAGGACTCGGACGGTCATACCCGTACCATATGTTATACCCAAATCGCGCTCCTGACGAACAGATATTGGTGTGGCTATTGTGTCCATCTATGCCCCATCCTTGCAATACTCTGTTGGCATATCCTTCGTGTCCGGGACGTCCAACATGATAGGCAATTTCATTGTGTCGGTCTTCTTTTATAGCCTTTCTGATGCGAGCGGCGATATCATCAAGGGCTTCATCCCAAGTGATGCGCTCCCAATTGCCCTCTCCTCTTTTTCCCTTTCTTTTTAACGGATAAAGGATCCGGTCAGGATCTGTAATCTGATTGATCGTGGCCGGGCCTTTTGCACAGTTTCTCCCTCTACTTCCGGGGTGATATGGATTGCCTTCAAACTTGCGGATCGTACCTGTCTCTTTATCTACGTAGGCTGTTAGTCCACAAGCGCTCTCACAATTAAAACAAGTGGTAGGGACAATGCTGTAAGTCTTTTTTTCCTTCTTAGGCCAGGATGTAGCCTCGTATTCCTCCCAGTGATTCCATTGTTCAATCGGTGGAAAGGCATCGAGATCCGTCTCCGTCATACGATCCAAGACAGGTTCACGTTGCTCATGTAGATTGGGAATCAACTTGAGTTTTTCAGCTATTTTTTCAATGAGTGTATGTTGCTTTGTCATTATGTCTTCAGTTTTTAGCGTAACGAGATGCGTTGAGGTGCTTCAATCCACACATGTTCTGTAATGTAAATACCAATCAGTACAAGAATAGATGCTATCGCAGTCATCGTATATCCATCTCCGCCCCACCCAAGAAGGAAAAGCGGAATGATATTGCCCAATAAGATTATGCCCAACCAAAACTTGTTTTTATATCGTCCCTCAAGAATCATATGCACTACAGACTTAGCATCCTTGGTTGGATGTGTCATGGTCAATTCCATTAACATCGTAAATAGATTGACACTGATGGCCACCAGCATGGTGATCACCAGAAAACGACTCCAGTCAGCTCCCAAGCCTAAAAAATCACCTGCTAACATAAATACTGCTGCTCCAGCCATCACCGCATGCACCAGCATGTGAATAGCAAGTGTAGGGCTCTGCCAAAAATCTCTTCCTTTTGCTTGAGCAAATAAAAATGCAGTATATATAGCAAGCAAGACAGCTATAAAACCTGTGATATAAAATACAACAGGAAGAAAACTTGTCAACTCTAACCAATATAATCCAGCTATAATAGTCAATAGGGCTCCATAGGCCGTAATTGTATATCCTCCTTTCACTAGCCATGAAGAAAAGTGAGGTCGCAAAAGCACATAGAAGAATCGCTTAGGCTGGTCGAGATCCATCACGAGCAATACACCCGTCAATGACAAAAATACCAATCCAACTCCCACTACGGTCAACAATACTTCTGTATCTATATCTATACCTATAAACAGCCACGCCATAAAAGGTACGAGAAAAACGCCCGCAGCGATTGCTTTTGTCCAAACATACCCTGACACTTCCCATCCCCAGAGGATACCTTTGCCCGGTGTATCGTAAACACGATGAGCATCTCCCTTATTCATTAAAAGAGCAATAGATTTTGACGCCTTGACCTCTGATCCATCATCTGCGACATACGCTCCTGAGATTTTCATTGCTTCGGCAATAATGTCGGCATTGGAGAATGCGAGTTTTTCCGCTTCTTTGGCAAAGTGACCTACACCGAGGCTTTGAGATCCCCAAAGGGTGGCATTTGATTCTGCTGTTGCACTGGGAATCAAGGAGGCATCGTCAGCATCAATATAGAATAAATTGGGCTTCGTGGCTTTTTCGGGTTTTCTCGTTTTTACAGGTTCACGAGCCAATAACCGTGCGATTTCTGTGTTTGGATCGTCCATGTCCCCGGATATGATAGCATGTTCCGGACATACATTGACACAAGCGGGTTCGAGACCTACATCAATCCGATGAGCACAATAATTGCATTTAGCAGCAGTATGGGTCTCCGGATCGATATACAAAGCATCATAGGGACAAGCCTGCATACATGACTTGCATCCGATACATCGATCCTTGTCAAAATCAACGATGCCATCTTCTCTTGTATTCAGAGCTTCTGTTGGACAAATGGTCACACAGGGCGCGTCTGTACAATGATTACACCGCATCACAGAGAATAATCGCCTCGTATCAGGAAACACACCTTTCTCCACTTGTTTTACCCAAGTGCGGTTGACTCCAACGGGAACTTGGTGTTCAGACTTACAGGCTGTAGTACAGGCATGGCAGCCGATACACTTCCTGTTGTCGATGACAAAACCTAGTTTCATTTGCTCAATTTTTGTACTTCGAAATCACGCATCGGATTTCGATGATTTTCGTTTGACTAAATCTATTTCATATTCTGTGCGAGTGAAGGGCAAGATCCTATTATATTGATGTCTGCTGTTTTTATCACTTCAAAATCCCCATGCACATTGATCAGTTTTTTATATCCTCTGGCGGCTAGTATTGACGATGTTATTGTGGATCGATTGCCACTTTGACAATGTATATAGTATGTCTGTGCCGGTGATATTTCAGACATATGATTATTGATATAATCCAGTGCAAAATGCTGTGCGCCATCTATGTGAGCAGCTTCCCACTCCCCTGGTTTGCGGACATCGAGAATGCGAAGATCGGCATCCTTCTGAATCTTTTTTACAAATCGGTCAACGGAGATTGTCTCTATACTTTCAAGTTCCTTGCCCGCATCCTTCCATGTCTTGATTCCTCCGGACAAGTATCCCAAAGCATTGTCATATCCTACTCTAGCCAATCTCATAACTGTTTCCGCCTCTCTACCTTCCGGTGTTACCAAAACAATTTTTTGACGTATATCTGTGATCAATGCACCTACCCAAGGCGCAAAACTCCCATCCAGACTTATAAAAATGGATCCCGGAATAAATGCCTTGACAAATTCCTCTTTGCTTCTCGTATCCAGCAACAAGACATCGTCTTCTTCTATGAGCACCTCAAATTCCTTTACAGACAGTGCTCGTACTCCTTGCTCCATGACCTTGTCAATCGCACTATAACCGATCTTATTAAGTTGAGCATTTTTAAAAAAATACTGCGGCGGCGGTAGCAATCCATCGGTAACTTCCTTGATAAACTCTGCACGGGTCATATCGGCACGCAGGGCATAATTGGTTTGTTTTTGGTGACCTAAGGTATCCCAAGTCTCACTACTCATATTTTTGCCACAGGCCGATCCCGCTCCATGAGCCGGGTAAACAATGACATCATCGGGCAAGGGCATTATCTTTGTTCTGAGGCTGTCATAAAGCCATCCTGCCAGATCTTCTTGCGACAGATTGGTCGCTTTCTGTGCCAGATCCGGCCTGCCAACATCACCTATAAACAAGGTGTCACCACTAAATAGTGCGTGCTCTTTGCCATTTTCATCGTACAGCAGGTAGCAAGAACTCTCCGGAGTGTGTCCGGGTGTGTGGAGTACCTTGATTTTTACTTTTCCGATAGTAAAGACTTCTCCATCCTTGGCCTCATGGATATCAAATGAAGTCTCCGCACCTGGGCCATAGACAATGGTCGCTCCTGTTTCTGAGGCCAAATCCACATGTCCCGACACAAAATCTGCATGAAAATGTGTCTCAAATATATACTTGATCCGTACATTGCGTTCGGCTGCACGTCTCAAATATGGTGTTGTCTCACGCAAAGGATCTATCACGGCAGCCTCCCCTTCTGACTCAATAAAATAGGCTCCTTGTGCCAAACATCCCGTGTATATCTGCTCTATATTCATCAAATGACTAGGTTTAATCCAAAAAGAAAAGCTATAATATGATATTATGTTCATATATTCAAATAAAGTCCTTCACACCTGTACAGGAGCCATACAAAATATGTGATTTACACGATTTTTGGAGGGAATTATGGGGTTGGATATATAGGCGCAAGGTAGGGATCGAGATAGGATGGTTTGGGATAAAAAGCTGATCATTTTAGGATAATTTTGCTCTTGGGTAGAGTAAAAATTGACCTATACCGAACGTGAAATTTTCCATTGAGATCATATGTACGATATGCCTAGCGACAAGAAGAAGATGTGATCAACAAGCGTCTAAGGTCTGTCTTTGAAATTACTCTGAAGCTTATCCAAAATCCGTACAAAAAGATTGATTTCCTGCTCATATACTCCGTTAAATCCATCTTTGGCGATCATATTAAAGAGTCGTGTAGCCTGGCGATGAGTGTCATCGCCTTTGGGTGTAAGATATACTCGCTTTACGCGTTTATTTTTTTTGGTTGATACTTTTTCGATAATTTCCTTTTTTTCTAGGAGTTTTAGAATACGGGAGATGGAAGCTGGTTCTTTACGGGTTTGAGCTGCAATGGTAATCTGAGTCACTCCTTGTTTTTCGGAAATCACGTTGATCACCATCCATTGATCATAGGTGAGATCCAACTCATTGATCTGATATGAACGGTTGACTAAATCTTTAAAATTCTTAATAATCTCCTGTGCTGACAAGAGCACTTGAGGAGCATTTCTGAGCAAAAAACTCATACCTCACTTTATCAGTAGTTAAGTAAAACAGGGATTATAGGTCAATTCTTCTCTTTAAAACCCTATTCAAAAAGGGCTCAAAAAAATGAAGTCCCAAGTTAGCTAGGAGATTTGAATCTACTACGGTTCTTTCTTTCTTTTCGGAATAAAATAAACAATTGTTTAAGAGCGGGATCGAGGGCTAAACAATGAAGTCATATAAAAAGGTATTATTAAGATATTTTCAAGTCCTTGATTCCCAATCTGCCAGTTTTTTTATTGAAATAGTCTAGGTTGTGCTATTGATGCGCACCTCATTCTTTATCTCACTTCTGTCTATTTTTCTCAAATTGATCCGGGTCTGACAAAATCGTATAATCTGCAAAGGAGTTCTATGCGCTGATTTGGGTGGATACTCACGATATAAAGCGGCTATGGCAGGGATTTTATCTGATATAGTCCAAGGAGGATTTGGCGCATAACGAGTCCAATCTATAAGTGAATTGATCTATTGTCAGTAGCCCCCAAAGCGGCTTCTTTGACTGCCTCACTGTATGTCGGGTGCGGGTGGCAGATACGGGCCATATCTTCGGCAGAGGCACGAAACTCCATCAACGCAACCGCCTCCATAATGAGATCTGCAGCACGTGCGCCAATCATATGAACGCCCAATATCTCATCTGTTTTGCTATCGGCTAGCACTTTGACCATTCCTTCTGTGTCCATTGATGCCCTAGATCTCCCGAGTGCTTTCATGGGAAACTTACCAACCTTATAACTGTGGTTAGTGGATTTTAAGGCTTCTTCAGTTTGCCCGACACTCGCCACTTCCGGCCAAGTATATACCACTCCGGGAATCAGATTATAGTCAATATGTGGTTTTTGTCCTGCCAAGTATTCTGCGACGAGGACGCCCTCTTCTTCTGCCTTATGTGCCAACATGGCTCCTTTAATCACATCTCCTATAGCATAGATGCTCGACACACCTGTGTGTAGATGTTCATCCACTTGGATGCGATTGCGATCATCGACTTTTATTCCGACTGTCTCCAAGCCTAGGTTGTCTGTATAGGGCTTGCGACCGATGGCGACGAGACAGTAGTCAACTGTCATTGATGTAAGATCATCCGTATCTCTTTTTTTGAATGCTACTTTTGCACTTTTCTTTAACCCTTTGACGGAAGTCACCATATGTTTAAGGTGAAATTTGATACCCAATTTCTTAAGTGATCTCATCAATTCCTTGGATAGATCTCTATCCATCTCGGGTAGAATCCTGTCTTGATATTCTATCACAGTTACTTCAGTACCCAATCTCGCATAGACCGAACCCAACTCCAAGCCGATCACTCCACCTCCGATAACAACCATTGTCTTAGGAAGGTCAGTAATCTCCAATGCCTCGGTAGAGGTTATGACTCGATTGGCATCATAACCCATAGATGGAGGTGTAATCGCCGTAGAACCCGTGGCAATAACAATATGTTGTGCTGTCAGATTCACTTCCGTTCCTTCACCTTGGACGAGTACAGTGTTTTTATCTTTTATAGCGCCATGGCCTCTAATGACATCAATATTGTTTTTTTTCATCAGATACTCAATGCCCTTGACGGTTTGATCGACAACTCCTTGTTTTCGAGTTATCATTTGAGGTAGATTGACTTTGAGTGAGGACACCTCGATTCCATGTTCTTTAAATCTCTTTTTGGCAATATGGTAGTGCTCTGAGCTGTCCAACAATGCCTTGGATGGAATACATCCGACGTTGAGACAAGTACCTCCTAGGGTATTGTCCTTTTCCACCAAAGCGGTCTTCATGCCGAGTTGAGCACATCGAATCGCACAAACGTATCCTCCCGGACCTGAGCCTATAATTACCACATCGAAGTTCATATATCTAGCTTTATTGAAAATAGGTACAAAGGTATGTCTCAAGTACCAAATTGTGGGTAATAATTCAGACTTACTTAACCGTTAGCTTCTATCGGAATTCTTGGGGGGTTTGGGTGTGGTCGGCGGACGCTTCTTGGATTGCGGTCGTTGTCGTTTGCGGGATTTGTTGTTTGGATGTTTGGTACGCGATCTGTCTTTCCGTGATTTTTCATTCGACTGGTTAGCACTGCGTTTTTTTGTGGATCTCTGACGATTCTGATTGTTGCCGGATCTGGCATTGCGTCCACGTTTTTTTCTTCTCTTTGTTGGATTGGGAAGTTCAATGTGTCCTGTGACATCTTCATAGTCCAACTCTTCTTCTGTGTCACTGGCGATATTGGCAACATCTTTGGCTCCAAGTTCCTCGGGATACTCTTTTTTTCTATTGAGGTCTAGGACTTCTTTGACACGGTCTTTATCGACCATAACAACAGGGCCGCGACCACGTTCCAACACTTGAATATAATACATAATGCCCTTAAAGATATCTGTCTTTACGAGCTCATATCTATGATAAGCTGTACGCAAGACATCGGCTTTTTTGGGAAATGATGCCAATGCATCGATATATGCATCCAATTCATAATTGAGGCAACATTTCAACCTACCGCATTGTCCAGACAATTTGGTTTGATTGATGGCGAGGTTTTGATATCGAGCGGCGCTTGTGCTGACGGATTTAAAATCCGAAAGCCATGTAGAGCAACATAACTCTCTTCCGCAAGGGCCAAATCCTCCAATCCGTGCGGACTCTTGACGTGATCCAATCTGGCGCATTTCGATCTTTACCTTAAATTCTTTTGCATAAGATCGCACCAATTCTCTAAAGTCTATCCTTCCATCAGCAGTATAATAAAACGTCGCTTTGCGATTATCGGCTTGATATTCGATATCCCCGATTTTCATCTGTAGTCCCATCGATCTGGCGATGACTCTGGCGCGTACCATCGTCTCTTGTTCCTTGGATCGTGCTTCGTTGAGGCGTTCTATATCGCGTTCGTGAGCGATGCGTATGAGTTTTCCCAAAACGCGGTCTTCATTGATTTTTTTCTTTCGCATCTGAAGTCTCACCATCTCTCCGGAGAGCGAAACGCGGCCGATATCATAACCATTCTTGGCCTCTACAACCACCAAATCTCCGGTAGTGGTAAGGACATGTGGATTCTTTCTATAAAAATCCTTCCGAGCACCATTTTTGAAACTCACCTCCACCATTTGATATTCTGTTGGATCTCGAAGATCCAGATTGGACAGCCAATCAAAGGTGTTCATCTTATTACAACGACCTGAGGAGCAGTGACCTTTACTCCCACAGCCTTTTGGTTTTCCTTCACCATCAATCGAGCATCCTGCACATCCCATACACCAAAGTTACTTAGATTTTCTTGTATCTATATGGCACATCGTGTGGATTATACTTATTATTTGAAACAATGGAGCACTTAATAGTGCAAAACCAAGTTGGGGAATTCGAAATTTTTTCCCAACGAGTCACAGAACTAAGCCAATTTAGTATAGCATTTGTTGGCGTGTCGTACTATTTAGTACAGGAATGTCAAGTCGTTTAAGAATAATTTCTATAGCATAATTCGCGTCATTGGCATTTAAATGTTTTTCTAAAATATGTTACTTTTCAGGTAGGCGTCATTTTGGCTAAAAAAAACACTTTTCCCGTCATATTTCCGCTATTTTTTTCGCCGTAGCGCTGCTATGCCTCAAAAAATAAGCGTCATTTGACGAAAAAACTGCCTTTTTTTATCTCCAAAGCACCCTCCTGAATAGTAACTAAAATATAGAATGTGGTTAGAATTGAGTTCGAAGAAGTAAATAGTTTCCATTTATTTAATTTGGCTTCTCTAAATATTATATAGGCAGCGTTTGAGAACGGTTTTCTGTCAGCCAATAAATCAATTATTATATATTCGTGTCAAGAAACAATCTTAGCTTAGCCATGTTTCTTAATCTTTAAATTTCTTATTTCATTCTTTAAATTAAAATCTTTAGGCAATTCAATTATGCCTCTAATATTATCAAGTTCGGGATCACCTAACTCAGGATTTCGAGAAGTTATTTTCTCTAAATTAGGACTCAATTATTTGTGATAAACTTTGGTTATTTCTTTTAGCATATCTCTTTGCTCTCTATAATTGATTTATTGAGCGATAGTGTTAATTTGTAACTATTCAGCAGCCACAAGTTTTTGCCAGAAAATGCCCTTTTTGCCCCTGTCTTTGCCAGATTTTTCTTACGTAACGATGCTACGCTGCAAAAAATATGGCTTCGACAGGAACAAAAATGCCTATTTACTGTCTAAAAACAGAGGTGCTGAAT
>JAJRXG010000172.1 GCA_024276375.1 Bacteroidota bacterium
AGTGTGTATAACAAAATTGTATAAAACGAGGATGTTGATCCGCTAAGCCTCTGTCCTCATAAAGAGTCTCCCTTGATGAGCGAAACGAATCAACCCTCACCACACTACGCATATACCAGCTATAAAAAGTGCAATATGTTATACACACTGCGGAGAGATAAGGAAGCGGGATTTGTGTTATTGTATATCTTAGCGGTGTTAAAAATAAGAAACCATGAGATTATCTGTTTTTCCTTTTATGCTCTTTTGGGTACTGTTATACGCTTGCTCAAGTACCACTACCGAGGTGATGACGACAGAGAAAGAGACGGTTGCTGATGCTCCAGCCAAACCAGCTGTTTCGAAAGAGAGAATGACACCTTGTACGACATTAGACGATTTGGATGCTGAGACGAGGAGCCGTACGGAGGATGCCTATACGCTATATCGAGATCAGATACGATACAAGAATTATGAAGAAGCCCGGCAATTGTGGCGGCAAGCATTTTATACCGCTCCGGGCGCCAACGGTCGGGTGAAGTATCACTTTGAAGACGGCATCAAGATATATAATCACATATTCAATCAGGAGACGGATCCGGTGATCAAGTCGGGTCTCGTTGATACGGTTATGTCTATTTACGACAAGTATATAGAGTGTTATGGAGATGACGGTACTCTGGTGGCACGCAAGGCCTTTGATTGTTATTATTACTATCGGGATTATAGGGAGGTGGATGAGACCTTTAGGATGTTTAGAGATGTGGTAGATCGCAAAGGGGAGAAAACGGATTATTTCATGATCAATCCATTTTCTCGATTGCTGTATGACCGTGTTCTTGAGGAAAAAATCAGCCATGAGGAAGCCAGTCGATATGCCAACAAGATATTTGAGATCATAGATTACGGGAAGTCCACTTGTAAGGATCAATATTGCGATGCATGGGAGGTAATAGAAGAATATGCTCCCAATCTTTTGTCGGGACTTGAAGGGATCAAGGGGTTTTATGATTGCACATATTATATGAAGAAGTACTATTCGGATTTTGAGAATGATCCGACGGATTGTGACAATATTACGGAGGTTTATCTCAAGATGGTATGGGCGGGATGTGATCGCGAGGATGCCCGGTTTGTAGCCTTGCAAGAAGCCAAGGAGAAGGAATGTTACGTAGCTCCTCCACCGCCGGGTCCACTGAAGAAAGCCAGTATAGCCCTCAATGAAGGTGATTTTCAAGAGGCGATTGCATATTATGAGACTTATGTTAGGGAGGAAAGCGATGCGGCGAAGAAGGCCAATATCTTGCTACGGATATCAAAAATCTATTATGTGCATATCAAAAACTTTGTAGCCGCACGAAGGTATGCGCGATTGGCTACGGAGCAACGACCGGATTGGGGTGCTCCATATATGCTGATCGGCAAGTTGTATGCATCCAGTGGCCCTCTGTGTGGCCCTGGGCGTGGTTGGGATAGTCAGGTGGTGACTTGGGCTGCCATTGATAAGTTTGAGCAGGCCAAAAAAGTAGATCCCAGTATAGCAGATCAAGCGAATGAGTGGATCAGGAAGTATCGCAAGTATATGCCTAAAAAAGAAGATATCTTCTTGAGGAGATTGACGGCGGGGCAATCTTTTTTAGTGCCTTGTTGGATTCAAGAGAAGACTCGGATAAGAACAGCGGATTAGAGGTGTGACAGATCTTGTCTTAGGGATTGTAGGAGGAGATATAGATGTTTTACTTCCTACTGAGATATACGCCATAGATGATGAGTATCATCCCAAGCAGGTGATAGTATGAGATATATTCTCCATCCCATGCTCCCCAAGCGATGGCCACAATAGGTATGAGATATGCTACAGAAGCGGAGAAAACGGCATTTGTCTGTTGGACTAACTTGTAAAAAATAGTGAGCGCAATCATTGTGCTGATCACTGCCAGGAATAAGATCGCTCCTAAACTTTGCCAGCCATATGGATGATGTACGACCTTGTATGGAATGTCACTAAACGGAATCAAAATCAGGAGTGGAGCCCCGAGCAAGAAGAAAGCCAAGGAACTCAATTGGATGGGATCGACGTGTTGAAATTTTGCCTGAATGAGATTTACATTTGTTGCATAAAGCATGGCGCCAATGATGACCAATGCCGAATAGAACCAAGAAGAAGTATGTGATGCTGCCTCCGGGGATTGTCCTAGAAAAATGAGCACCCCAGCACCAACGAAACCGAGAAGAATCCCAGCAATCTGAAGCCTAGAAGTTGCATTGTGAAATGCAAAGACGCCAATAATCAAAGTGAAGATCGGCGATAGGCTATTGAGTATGCCCACAGATAGACTGCTGAGGTGTGTCTGTGCAGTAGCAAATAATATGGCCGGCAATCCACTGCCGGTAATGGCAATAACCAAATATAGCGGCCATCTATGCCATTCCAAGCGCCTAAAATGATAGATAAAGAATGGCGTAAAGGCAATACCTGACAGTGTTACCCGCAACAAAGCTACCTCTGTGGCTTCAAAGGCAATCAGGGATTTTTTGATCAAAATGAAAGAAGATCCCCATAGCAAGGAAAGTAATATGAGTGTTGCCCAAGCACGTAGTTCGGATATTTTGTGCATATAAGATGTGGGCTTCTAAGACTTTTGTGAGAGGGCATAGGCATCAACGGCTTTCCATACGCGCCACACATTTTTGTAACATATCTTGGCGATATCTGACTCTGTGTATCCCCGTCTCAATAATTCTTGGATGAGGTTGGGGTACTGTGAGACATCTTTTAGTCCAGTAGGAAGAGAATCGCCAACGCCATCAAAATCAGAACCTAAGCCCACGTGATCCACACTGGTCAATTTGACAACGTGATCGATGTGATCAGCGACCGTTTGAACATCGGCAAACAATGGAGCATGTGTCTTGCGGTACGCTTCTATGATGCGTTTTGCCTCCGGTTGCCCAAAGGACAACCCCTGCATCTCGAGAATATTTTGAATTTCTTTTCGTGCAGTTTCTTGTTGTTCTTGTACTTTTTTAGATAAAAAAGAAGATCCAAAATTGATCTGGATAACGCCGCCATTTTCGGCCAATCTCTGGATCATGGCATCATCCATATTGCGTTCAAAGCCCGGCGTAAAATGACGACATGAACTATGTGAGGCAATAACAGGAACTTTGGTGATTTCCATAACATCATAGAAGGTTTCGTCCGACACATGAGAGATGTCCACCATGATACCAACGCGGTTCATTTCTGCTACCACTTTTTTGCCGTAAGGGCTCAGTCCATGCCACGTTCTAATGGTATCATAAGAAGAATCACAGATGAGATTTACTTTGCTATGGGTCAAGGTGATATAGCTGATCCCCCGATCATTGAAGTACTGGACATTGGCCAGGTCGTCCTCAAGGCCTGAACCATTCTCCATACCCATCGGTAGTGCGATGATTCCTTTTTCGAAAAGTCGTTCGCAATCTTCCGCCGTATATGCCACTTGAAATTTATCGGGATGTGCGTTGGCAATGGATTGAACCATATTGATGAGCGTATCGGCCAAGGCTTTGGAAGCCCCTAGTTCGGATTGTTTAGAAGCGGGAAGATAGATAGACATAAAGGGGACATCAAGGCCGCCTTTCTTGGCTCTGACGTAGTCAAAATCTCCTTTTTCTGTTTCTATTGGGATACCGAGATATTCTTTGGTGAGTTTGAAGTTGGAGATTTTCAATCTATAAGGTAGATCCACATGACCATCTGTGATGATGTATTTTTTGGAGAGTTCTTCTGCCTTTTTTTTGAGCGCAGGAGACGGAGACGGTACTGATGTTTTAGAAGAGCTACAGCCCAACAGCAGAAGTGAGATCAAAAGGAGAATGGGTAGGCGCATTTTATTTGTTTAGTTAGTAGAGTAGATACGGTTTAGTATATTAAATAAAGCATGAAGTTCAATAAGAAAACCCAGGTATTAACAAGCCGTATGTACAAAGAGTTGTCCTTAAATTCCTTCGTACATATGAAGATGCAACAATAATTTTAAAATAAGCGGCTCTTTTTGAAGTAACAATTGTCAGAATGACCGGGTCTAAATAAATACTTGGGACATTGATTAACAAGGTAGTTACATTAGAGGGCAAATTACTCTTTCACATTAAATGGAATATAAAATATACAGTTAAAACGAAGTGTGAGTATATTCCTATTTTTGCATCCTAAAGATCTACTTAAGTAAATAACCATGACAGACGTAAAACTAATCTCAGGCACGGAGTCGAAGTATCTATCCGAACAGATCGCCGAGTATTATGGATATGAATTGTCCAACGTTGTGGTCAATAAGTTCAGTGATGGCGAGATGCAACCGGTTATAAAGGACTCAGTGCGAGGTTCTTATGTTTTTTTTATACAATCTACATTTCCTCCTGCCGAGAATCTTATGGAGTTATTGCTTCTGATAGATACTGCCAAGCGGGCATCGGCGGGATATATTACGGCGGTGATACCTTATTTTGGTTATGCGAGACAAGACCGGAAGGACAAACCGAGAGTACCGATATCGGCCAAATTGATTGCCAAGATGATAGAAGCGGCAGGAGCCAACCGGATTGTCACAATGGATCTGCATGCTGAGCAAATCCAAGGATTTTTTGATATTCCGGTAGATCACTTGATGTCCAATGCCATCTTCATTCCCTATCTGGCCAAGATGAATATGAAGAATCTGATATTTGCTTCACCTGATGTGGGTGGTGTCAAGCGCGCGCGCAATTACGCCAAGCATTTTAATGTGGATCTGGTCATATGTGATAAAGAACGTGTAGTGGCCAATCAAGTAAAGGCGATCAAAGTGATTGGAGATGTTGCGGGCAAGGACGTAGTATTGGTGGATGACTTGGTGGATACTGCGGGGACGTTGTGTTCGGCGGCAGAAGCGCTGATAAAAGAAGGCGCCCATAGTGTTCGAGCGTTGTGTACACATCCCGTGCTTTCGGGGCCTGCCTATGAGCGTATTGAAGCATCTATTCTCAAGGAGGTGATGATCACCGATACGATTCCACTCAAAGAAGGAAAGCCC
>JAJRXG010000173.1 GCA_024276375.1 Bacteroidota bacterium
ACTAATTCCTCTTTTTATACCATTTAATATCTACGTGCTCCTGAAAATCATCAACCTTGAAAAGAGACACAGAATCAAAGTGTTTCAACAATATTCTTCCACCGAAGGTCTGTCGATCAGGTGGTGTCGTTATATTGCCATCATATATTTCATATTTTTAATATACTTAATCACGTCAGTATTGTTCTTTCTGACCTTTTCTGAGATTCCTATTCTTGATATATCGATTGCAATCATAAATACAATAATTATTTATGGAGTCACGTTGAAAGCCTTCGAACAGAAAGTTATAAAATCACTCATCCCGGACATACCAGCTAGTAGTAATAGCGATAATCTAATCACAGCACCCCATTCAACTGAAAATGAAGACTTCACTATTATCGATTCGATCATAAAAGAGAAACGTCTATACCAAATTGAAGACCTAACAATTCTGGCTCTCTCTAAATATGCTAATATACACCCTAAAAGGGTATCAAAAGCCATCAACAGCCAAGCTAAGCAAAATTTCAACAGCTATATCAATTCATTTCGTATTGAGGAAGCCAAAAAAATGATTACAGATCCTACCTTCAACCATCTCTCTATTGAAGGTATAGGTACCGAGTCCGGATTCAAATCAAAAAGTGCCTTCTACACAGCATTTAAGAACCATACTAGTCTAACGCCCGCAGCGTATCGGGATTCTGTCTGATTGTATCGTCCCCACCATGAAATCCCAAATGTTCTGATTCCTGAATCAATACATAAGTACAACAGATTTTCACCAAACTAGTCAAGAGATGCTATATGTTTGACCCATCAATCCAGCTTACACGATTATTTCTTTGATTTAAAATTACGGAGCCTTTAAGTATGTCTTAGAGCACTATAGTAGTTTAGATAGGACACTCAAACGAGCAATATGATCAAAAGCATTCTCATTTCATTTTTCTGTTGTTTTATGTGCATCGTCGTTACCGATGCGCAAAATATAGTAGGAGCGGAATCCAACCGCAATAGTTTCTTTCTATCACTTGGGAGTACCAATAGTTCGTTTCAAGATGTTAAGTATTCTAATGTAAAATACTCAGGACTCTTAGTCTCCTTCGGATTGGGGTACAATAGCAACAGCATTAAAAGGATCTGGGAACTAGGTCTTCAAGCCAATATATCAAGGGAAACTGCCAGCACCTATGACAATGGCAAGGCCACTATGTTGAATCCTATTATCTACTTTACATATTTAAAACCGGTAAACAAAACTTTCTACGTCGGCGTAAGAATAGATGCGGTAGATCTCTATATCAGATCCATAGAGGGATTGGGCAACAACGGCTCATACCTACTCAATGGTAGTCATCTGTATGGCACAGCTATGGTCAATGTAGATCTTTCCAAATCCTTGAAACTGCAAGGGACAGTCAATATTGGATTGTTGAGTTATCAGAAAGAGGGTACGAGCTTCGCATATTTTGCCCCGCAAAACGTACTGGAAAGCGAAGTATTTGATTATCAAGATCAAGCGATAACCAACATATTTGGATACAAGTATTTTGAATTGAGAAACATCACTAATAATCTCAATATACGAAATGGCATCCACTTACAATACAAAAAGATGTCCATCGGATATGATTGGAGTCTAAAGTATTTTGCTACTGTCAAATCATATCCCGTGACTATAGGCATTCATAACATAGTCCTTCGTTACAGATTTTAGAACAAAAATATAATTTCTATCAATATGAAACCTCTCATCTATAGCATATCACTATTTCTAACGATAGTACTCTTTCTATCATGTGAATCGACCTTTATGGAACCCGATCCCGGAACATCTAATCGGGACATCTTTAATGAATACACCAATATTGTAAAACAAAAATATGCAATGTTAGAATTTAAAAATGTTGACATAGTTGAGTTGCAATCCAAAATTGGAGCGACAATAACTGAAAATACTACACAAGCAGAATTATTTAATGCGCTTGGTTCAATCACCCTATCTCTAAGAGACGGACACTCTACCATACAAAAAGAAGATACACTTATCGGGTATGATTTTACCGAAGGTTATCCCCCGGGATTTGATATAGAAATCCTCAATAACAACTATATCGCAACATCCACTAATTCCCAAATGAATAGGATAACGGCAGAAGGAGACGAAGAGATAATAATCGCAGTTTATGGCAATCTACCACAAGACGAACAATTGGCATATTTGCGGATTCCATCATGGGATGTTATCATCACAGATGAGCAAATTGAAAATATCTTTGCCAGTTTCGCTAACGCTAAGGGGCTTATATTTGATATTAGACAAAATACTGGAGGAAATCCCGTCCTTGCTACAAAATTTGCATCATATCTGACCAATGATGTTGTATTTATTGGCGAAGAGAGATTCAAAACGGGGCCAGATGCTAATGATTTTTCCAACAGTAAGGCTTTTTTAAAACCGGCCAATTCAGAAGTAAGATTCACACGTCCCGTTGCCGTATTAACTGACAGGTATTGTTATAGTGCTTCAACCACATTTGTCGCTTCAGTAAATCCACTCGAACGTGTCACCATAATCGGACAGCGGACAGGTGGCGGAAGCGGATCAGTGGGAGATGGGTATCTCGCCAATGGA
This sequence comes from Bacteroidota bacterium, assembly GCA_024276375.1. Classification (GTDB taxonomy): domain Bacteria; phylum Bacteroidota; class Bacteroidia; order Chitinophagales; family Saprospiraceae; genus JAJRXG01. The sequence goes on from JAJRXG010000173.1 coordinate 2,624, forward strand.
TGGAAATGGTCATTATCCACCAGTGAGTTTATAGATTACCAAAACAATAACCTCGATGATGGATTCGATCCTGATATACCCGTACTACTTGACCTACAAACAACAGACAAGGACGAGGTGATAGAACGTGCCATTATGGAACTTCAATAATCTTATATTTACCTTATTCATAATCTAACATCACTCAAAATGAAGTTATCACTCTTTCTTCTATTATTGATTTCAATCTCATGCAATACGATCAATCAACAAGTATATGAAAACGCAACCACTCAACAAGATTGTATCGTCAATACAGGATATTGGTACAAAGACAAGTGTTGGAAGAATTTTGAGGATGAAGGTATTCCCAAGGACAAAATAGACAGTGTTGTTGTAAGCCAAATGTCCCTCATCAACAATTCATATATTACAATAGATAGCGTACAATATCCGGTCAGAATGGTCTTGCCAGACCAAGATGAAGAAACGTCCACTTTTATAATAGAATATACAGGTTCTCAAGACGCCCCTCGAAGTATCATCATATATGCCGACAGTGATAAAGTTGAAAGCGAAAAAAACGTGGATGTGGACTTCTTTATTTTGAGTCTGTACATACTAGATGCTGATGATCTAAGTGACGAAGAAGTAGAACAAAACATAGTCGGAGGTGGGAAATTGCGTCTAACCATAGGTGATATGGATGATTTAGACCTATATTTTGAAGGAGAAGTACAATATCCAAGTGGGAAGCGCAAGAGCATTTCATTTAATATAAACGAGGCTATAACGGGGGCTGGAACCAGCGTACTGGAGATTGTCGAAAACCAGGCATTCTTATCAGGAGACCTTGGAACAATAACGTATCACCAAATCAAAACAATGATAGCAGAACATCCGGAAGTCAAGACCCTTGTCCTCACCAATATTTCCGGATCTATTAACGATATTGTCAACATGCACACAGGACGGATTGTGAGAGAAGCAGGACTCAACACGAAATTATTAAAAAACAGTGATATAGCATCGGGAGGGGTAGATTTGTTCTGCGCAGGCAATGAACGCATTATAGAAAAAGGAGCTAAACTCGGTATTCACTCTTGGTGCTGTATAGATGATATCCAAGCTATCGATCTTCCAAAAGATCATCCTGCCCATCAGTATCAAATCGAATATTTCACGATGTGCCTCGGGTCAAAATTGGGTCCCGATTTCTACTTTCGGACATTGGAAGCTGCACCAGCAGACGATATATACTGGATGAAAGATGACGAAATAAGAAAATGGAATATAGCCACCCAACCCATGGAGACCAAATAAATATATAATCAAGATTTGCGATAGAACCTATGAAGTCATATAAATCTAAATACACGATAATAAAAATAGAGAACATTCACAATGTCATCCTATATATCCTGCTATGCATTAGCAGCGTAACAATATATGCCCAAAATAATACCCAGTTAAATACTAACTATCAGGATATTAATATAGAAGGAATCAATCAAAACCTCAAAGCAATGAATGTTTCCGGCACGTGGTCGGGCATCAGCGTATTAAGTGGTGGAATAGGATACTTCACCACTGATGATAGTAGATGGAAAGCATTTCATGCTACAAATTTCTCATTCGGTGTTCTCAATGCTTTAGTTGTTATGAAAGGGCGCAGTGATTTACAAAAAGGAAAACTTAGCAATTGGAGCTTTAGAAAATCTATTCGTGAACATAGAAAAATAGAGCGGTTATATGTATTTAATAATGGATTTAATTATGCCTTTATTTTTGGAGGTCTTCTTCTGAAAGAAAAGGGCAAAACGTCAGACCCTAACAGTAAAAAAAGAATACTACAGGGCTTGGGTGATGCATTAATAACTCAAGGTATATTCTTCTTAGCCTTTGATACTACCATGTATTTCGTTCAAAAAAACTATAATGACAATAAATTGGGCAAAATAATTCCGGACGAGATAGAAGTATCTATCGGACAAATAGGATTTAAATGGAACTTAAATTAACTAACAAAAATCCGTTTATCTATATGACACGAGTACTCTTCATAATTATATTTTTTGTATCACTGATACCATTAAATGGTCAGGAACTGCATCCTTATAATAAAGCACTTATATGGCGCGGGATGGAACACAAATGGACATATAATCATCGAGTCAACAGACTCGGCAACTACGTGACCATGCAAGACACTCCCAAGGCTATACATCTCAGTGCAACAGGGTTGGGCTCGGACAGTACCTTCTTTACAAGTCATTACACATACGTTGAATCCCCAAATGCATACTTTAAGGAAGTTTCTGTAAGTATTCAAGTTAATGGAAAAGAAGGAGAATTGTTAACCAAAACGCAAGAAGTTTATATCCCAATAGATCCTTGGATGCACGACAAACAATCATATCAAGCACTCATCAACGGATTTGAGATAACATCAATTCTAAAAGCAGACCAAATACAGTTGTTTCGATTTTTAGTAAAAGAAGTTGAATACTCACATGAATCCAGCGAAATTAAAGTGAAAGTTGATTTCAATCTAGTCACAAATTGCAGAACAATAGAGTGTCCTGTATTTAATAATAAAACAGCATATGATTTAACTATTAAATTGTTAATCATAGCCTATGACGGTGATGATGTCAACTTAATAGATGCTTACTCATCTCGAAACTATGTTTGGGATCAAAAAATACAAATAGAAAATGAATCGCAAAAAGTTGTCACTCTAGGAGAAAAAAATGGATTATTCCCCGTTGCGACAGTTGGTATCAAAGGATTGGGGATAATACTCAATGAAGAGCATTGGCTCTTGGAAATGAACCAATACATCATACCCAATCAATATGATGCCCAGAGTGGTATTCTTGTAAGTGATGCCAACCTCAAATATGTCGAATGGAAAAAAGGCATGCAACAGTTTGCCGTTGCTCCTTTTAAAGCCAAGTTTGCCAAGAGAAGAAGCGGATACGCTTTGCTGGACATGAATCTCGCTATGATACAATTTAAACAGGCCACTATAAAGCAAGGCAAGTCTTCGGGAACGTCATTTTGGGGTGGATGGAACCAAGATGCTTCATCACATGAATCCAAGGGAATTATTGATCTAAGTAACTTTATAAATAAGTAAACATGATGAAAGATTGGAATCAACTCTTCATGATAATACTAATCTCAGTTCTGACAATCAGTGTATTGAAGGCACAAAATGATGGCATTCGAGGATATGGATCTCTCGAATTTATAGAACTGGATACTTATGGAGGAAAATCATATACCGATGGTGGTGGGGGCGTGATAATCAACAATAACATTATTATGGGCATATATGTAAGTGCCTTGACGAGGCCATATAGATGGGATTTATTTACCGTCCTCAACAATCCTTCCAATGCATTGCCTCGATTAACAAACAATGAATATTCAACCAACTCAACGATAACCAATTTTGATGTTGGAGGGAGATTTGGATTTAATATTGCCCCAGCCAAATCAGTTCAAGCGACCATGAGTATAAAAATAGGTTATTCTACTATCAATTATCTCGAGTCTTACATAGATATATCCGCAGATCTCGAAAATGATAATCTGGAATACCCTCCTATTCTTGAATTAGATATTACTCATTATAATTTCAATGTATCACCTCAACTTGATGTACAATTCAAAATAGGAAAGGCCTTTAAGATATCTTTAATTTCAGGATATAAAATCCAATCCACCGAAATTAATCAAAAAGACCTCTTCCCGGATATTGATAACCTACTTTCCGAGAGCAGTTTGTTTGGAGGTTCATATTTCGGTATCGGATTTGTATTTGGCAATTTGTAAAATCAAAAACCAATCCTTCCACATACTACATTCTTTGATCAAAGAGACGAAACTTTCATATTTAGAAAATACACTACTTTTAAGGCACAATAAGAAGCACCTCTTTGTTTTAAATTTTGTCCGTATATAGAGCATCCTCCTACTGTTTCGATACTATCACGGGTATAAAAACAATCAATACAATCAACGAAAACAATAATCCTCCAATCGTTCCGACCGCCAATGAAAACCAAAATACCTCTTGACTTCCCTGCATGGTAAAAGGCAGCAATCCCAGAGCAGTAGAGACGATTGTCAATGCTACAGGAGTTATTTTGCCCCTAAAAGCACGCAAATACATGTCAAAATGCCTCCTGTTGGGATGCATTCTCTTATTACGGCTGTAATCTGACAGGATCAAAATCAAACTGTTGACGACCAATCCCGTCAACAATAAAAAAGATGTATAGCCCCCTTGATCAAAAGGAAAATCAAACCAATAAAATGTAAGAAAGATACCAATGTAAGAAGTGGGTATCAAACATATAATGAGCATTGCAGACTTGAAAGACTCAAAGTGGATGGTGCTTAAAAAAAATATCGCTACAATCACGATACCCAACAATCCGTACTGTTTCTTCTGCTTTTGCTTCCAGAAATATCTGCCATATTTATCCCGCTCGATAGAATATCCCAATGGCAACTGTGGTATATAGATATCCAAACATTCATTCAGATACTTCGATCCAAACCGTCCGGATCCCGTGTATTCAAATTGCAATCTGCGCAGATACTGCTGATTTTCTTTGTGAATCTTATTGCTGAGCTTCTTTTTTGAAATACTCGAAATCTGTCCCAATAAAATCGATTTTCCTTGCCAGCGCTCCTGTTGATGCTGCAATACCCAAAGATTCTTGCCATCTTCATCGCGGTTATGCGTGCGGATGGCTCTGTGATCTTGAGTATATCCAATCAGTGGATCCCGAACCTCATAGGATCTCAACATCGCATAAAATGATTCTATAGACCAATCGCGGTGCGCAAGATCTCGCATATTCATATCTATTTCGTATTGATATTGATCCTTCTCCCACCACCGGATATTGGCATCGGTATCGACTTTTTGAATCCTCGGATGCTTCAACAGCAACGCTGCAAATTCTTCTGCATAACCCGCCAAAATCTCCTTGTTATAACCCTTCATCAATACATTGAAAGAAGGAGGTGAAGATCCTCCTGCATTGCTAAACCCCTTGCCTACTCCATAAATATTCCAAGTAACACCTCCTAGATCAATGGCAGCAGACTGAAGGCGATTTTTCAATATATACGGAAAGCTACTGTTAATCCCGTCCTTAAAGGTAATCCTGATATGAGCAGTCTGACCACTGCTGACTCTTGTCACAAAGGTGTTTAGTTGATTTTTATACTTGTCTAAGTATTGTTCGATATGACGGATCAAATCATCCATCTGCTCAATGGTCGTACCTTGGGGCATGGCAGCATTGACATACAACTTGGTCTCCTGTGGAGAGCGATAACTGGATCCTTCATAAACATAAAAGGCAAACAAGCGAAGCGTACCACCCAATGCCTTATTGACCCATGGGCGTATTTCTTCCAGATAATAATCATTGCCAAGGGTCTTGTTATACAATGTCCATCCTTCGACTTTTTGGGGTAACCAGAATACAGGAATCCCAAATAGCAATACTAATGACAAGATGACTAAGCGTCGATACCTCCTTATCCACATTAGAATATTTTTATAAAACATGTTGATCTGTATAATGCGACGCTTGTACCGCGTTGTCTGAACAGCCGTTGTTTCGGAACCACCATATCGATCAATCACAGCCGGGACTAACAACAGTGATACCATAAGTGAGACGACGAGATTGATACCGATCACCTTGGCAAAGTCCTCCAATTCCCATTGCAATTGCTCGGGCAAAAAGAAAATGACCATCAACGCCACAAGCGTTGTCATGCTCGCCGTCATCAATGCAGGAGCGACGGATAGATTGCGTTCGTGTTGATAGTGATGGGCAACCACAATGATATTGTCTATGATTAGACCAAAGGAAACCGTCACACCTGCTAAGGCATACAAATTGAGCTGTACATCCAACAAATAGTAAAATATTGATGCGATGCCAAGGTTGGTGACCAAGCAAAATATTAACAAGATAATACGGGACAACTTGCGGTAAGTGATAATGATGAAAAAGAGCAGAATGGCCAGTGACCAAACCGTACGATCTCTAATTTTAGCAAGCTCCTTGGCGATATACTGTGTCGTATCAAAACTCAGGTTCAATTGACATGTCGCAGGCAAAGTAGGCAGGAGATCCCCTACGGCTTGATGGATCGCAGCCGCTGTTCTCAGATGGTTGGCATCAGATTTAGGTACAAAATTGAGGGTTATGCTATTTTTACCATTTATGCGATAATAGGTTTGGATACGTGCTTCGGAGGCCTCGATATCTATGATTTGAGTCAAGGGTATCCCTCCCCGAATACTATCAGATGGCAACTTCTGATCCAACAGGGACTGAATCGAATTGGGATAAATAGATATATACTTTAGGTGTGAACCATCTCCGGCATAAGACAGTCCCTCTCCATGCAAGAAAGACCGGAGGTATTGTTGCAGTACATAAATAGATACACCCAAGTTTTTCAATTGATCTTCGTCATATGTGATCTTCCATTCCAGATCTTGGACTCCCTGCAATCTCACCTCATAAACACCTTCGACCGTCGCTAAGTGCGGCACCAATACATCTCGAGCATATTCAAAGAGATCCGTCCTCGACAATGCTCCGGAAAAACTATAACTCAACAATGTGGGATCCAATACCTTGTCTTCAGGATCATTCAATATAATACTCGGATACGAAACTTCCTCCGGCAACGAGGGGTACAATTGGCGGATAAATTGCGCTACTTCAAATCTCAAATGATCTAAATCAGCGTCTTTATCAATATCAACACGCGTACTCCCGGATGACAAACCTATCTCAGAATAAATACGATCTACTCCTTTAATTCTTGACAGTCCTCCTTCGATGTAAACAGCGACACGACGCTCGACAACCTCTGCAGATGCATCCGGATAAGTATAGGAAATACTCAAGGATTTGTTGCGTTGGCTCGGACTAAAATTAAATTGTAGCCGTGGAGACAACCATAGCCCGATACAACTCAGGGCGATCGCCATCAATATAACACTGAATCTCCAAGATCCCATATGGTAGTATTTTAAGTCAAGAATAAATCATGCGTCATACGGATCATTTCCTCGGCAATC
>JAJRXG010000174.1 GCA_024276375.1 Bacteroidota bacterium
AGGTGTACCGGAGCAATATCTTATTTTTATACAATTTGTTATACACACGAAATTACTTATCGATCTGAAGCCTTCTCAAATCTAGAAAGGACAAAGTCATAGGTGAGAAATAGCATGATAGAATGAAAAACTGTCCGCGCCTTGTTTTTTGTACCCAATTCAAGCAGATTTTGTCTGGTTACAATCGTATTATCTATTATTTGACGTCCATTCTTGCGAAGCCCAAAGCCATAATCAAATCCTAAAGAAATGATATTGCTCTTGGTAGTTAGTAGTCCTCCGCCTGATACGTGAAAAACATCGGGGTTAGTGCTCGTAAAGTTGAGTTTGTTGTCAAGGTTAAAATTATTTCCTTGATTAAAATCGGTGCGAAAGCCCCAGAGAAGTGATGTTCGGTCATTGAGCTTCTTTTGGAAACCCAAGGCGAAGTTTATCACACTTTTATTGGTATATGAAATAACAAAGGTCTCTTCACTTGGATTCGCAAGTAAGCCATCAAAGGGATCATCTATATCGTTGATGACATCATAAGCCGGTATCCCTTCGTAGTATTCCGCCGAAAAAGCAATTCTCCAATCGTCGTAAATATACTCCGCACCAAAACCTATTGACATGGGAGTTTTGAAATCCCTCAAATCAATCTCGGGTCGGTTCGAAACAACTTGAGTTTGTCTTCGATCTTCCCTAGTAAGAAAATCAAAGGAATAAGATGCATTTCTGTCGATACCTCCGTAAAGCGTTGACGTGTACGTAATCCCCAAATTCATATCCTCACTGTGGTATGCTATACCAAGCTTGGTGAGAAAAGCACTTTTAATGGAGAACTTGTAGTTGACGCTGGATCGAAGCCCTACAGTTAATGCATAGGGAGCTTGAGTCGTGAAAAGCTCTCTTTTAATATCTACAGTAAGATCTTCACTGTGCCATACTGAGTATTGAGTGACTCCAAACCCAATCTGATCAGTTATATTCCATGATATTCCTATCCCATGCCATGATTGGGATACATTTCTACCAAAATCAAAATCTCCTCGAAATATGTCAGGTACGATATCATCGCTGTATCGCACGCTTCGATCGGTATACTTCAACTTGGTTGATAGCCGTTGAAATGAAGCTATGCCAAATGTGATGGCCTTGGTAGAAAATGGCCTAAATCTAATAGCCAAAAATCCGGGCGAAAGACTCAGATCGCTGAAGTTATAAGACTTCTCATCTCCCAAAAGGTTTGATGTTAAGGATGAACTATAAGTTGGAGTTAAAAAAGAAAATGCAAAACCCAGATCATCACTTTTACCGATGGCTCCAGGATTATAATAGATTGAAGTTTCATCATCAGGAGATGCTATAACAGCCCCATTGAGGAGCAATCCTTTGGCGCCGTATTGGTACGTCCAATAATGCGCATCCGTTTGGCTGTAAGTCACTTCTGTGTTGAGTATGATCAATAGCAAAACTATCCATTGATATGACTTAGAAGATCCCAAATCATTCCTTGTTAAAGCCCACCAAGCAAACATCCAATAGGGGTTTTTGAATACCAAAGTTAGTTATTGTTCCTAAGATCAAGGTGAGTAACAAAAATCAATTTTCTTCATATCAATCATATTTCTGATCAGTTTGGAGAGATACCTTGTCGAGAAATTTGGAGAGGGAAAAGAAAGAGCTCCTCAGTGGAGTTCTATCGAGGCAGAAAGTCTCTTATTTGGGAAATTTTACTTGTGAGTATCTTTCTCCCTATATTATTTCTCAATCCAATAAATCAGGTTGGTATAAAAAAGGAGTTATCTGCGCGATAACTCCTTGACACTAATCATATGCGGAGGAGGAGGGATTCGAACCCCCGATACCGTAAAGTATGCCGGTTTTCAAGACCGGTGCATTCAACCGCTCTGCCACTCCTCCCTAACAATTCAAAAATTAACCATCAGCGTGTGCAAAAATGAATGATCCAGCTCATTTTATTGCCTCGAACGGGGCGCAAATGTAATATAGATTTAGGATAACTCAATGTGTAGGCAATCAAAAATTCAAAATTTGATAATACTTAATATAGTTGATCTATCATGGTGCAAATATTAAAAGTCATCATATATTATAATATTTTGTAATATGTTTGTATTATTGTCGATCTAAATGTGCCTGAATCCCGAAGAAGCCAATAGGGGGAATGATAGTTATCCTATGTCATTACTGTAATAACATAACACCAAACCCTATGAAACTCAACATGACACCACGAAAACAAGTAGTTAAATACTCTCTTAGTACGTACCATCATGTAGCAAAGATGCATTCTTGTGCTACTTTACTTGAGAGATACTGGCTCAAGAATTGATTGTTCTTCCAGTATTATTTAATGATTTGTCAAGTATCAGACTAAATGTTTGCTTATAGACGGGTGACTCGATCTTATGAGTTAGAGTCTAGGATCCGTAACCTCAAACGAACGAATTATGTCATCTAATAGTTTTATTAGAACTAAGACTCTTTTGCACATCCGATATGTAGTATTGGCATTGCTTTTAGTTGTTAGTAACAGTTCTACTCTTATTTCTCAAATAAAAATGGGAGATAATCCCAATGCCATTAACCCTGCATCACTTCTCGAATTGGAGAGTTCAGACAAAGGTTTTCTTTGGCCACGAATGACTACTATACAAAGAGACAATATTAGTTTCCCACCCACGGCATTAACTATTTTTAATACAGACAATGTATGTATTGAAGTAAATGTAGGCACTCCGATCGCTCCAAACTGGTTGTGTTTGAGAAAAGGTAGTGATAATCAAAATATAACATATTTTGACTTAGATGGGCAGATTCTAACTATTAGTATTGAAGGAGGCAATAGTCAAACTGTGGATTTATCCGGACTTGGAGAAGATAATCAAGAAATAACTGAATTGAGTTTGGATGGTACTATTCTTACCATTTCACTGGAAGATGGTAATACACGAACAGTCGATTTGTTGAGCCTCAATACGGATGATCAGATCATTACCAATTTTGAGTTGGTCGGTTCCATTTTAAATATTGAAATAGAAGATGGTAATAGTCGCTCAGTTGACCTTTCGGATTACCCCGGGATTGTTGGTCCTGCCGGCCCAGAAGGCCCAGTTGGTAATGGAATAGATAGTATAGCTTATAATTCTGATGGAACGTTGACACTTTTCTACTCAAATGGATCTACGTTCACAACGGGCGTATTGATTGGCCCTCAAGGTTCTGCAGGGACAGATGGACAAGATGGACAAGATGGAATAGGAATAACCAATACTATTAATAACAATGATGGAACCTATACATTTGTATATTCTGATGGTTCTTCTTTTACCACAGATAATCTTAACGGCAACGGAATCATTAATACTGTAGATAATAGTGATGGAACTTTTACTTTTTTCTATTCGGATGGATCAACGTTTACAACATCAGATTTAACAGGGCCAAGGGGAGTAGATGGACAAGATGGAGTAGATGGTCAAGATGGAGCAAATGGCATTGATGGTATAGGGATTCAAAGTGTAGTGAGTAATGGTGATGGAACTTTTACAATCTTTCTAACCAATGGCACCAGCTATACTTCTCCGGATTTAACCGGACCAAGGGGAGCGGATGGGCAAGATGGAACAGGCATTGTTAATACCATAGACAACAATGATGGTACTTTCACTTTTATATATTCTGACGGATCGACATTTACAACATCTGATCTTACGGGTCCACGAGGTTTTGTTGGACCTCAAGGCGCTGATGGTATTGATGGTATTGATGGTGTAGGAGTTCGGAACATTGTGGACAATGGTGATGGAACTTTCACAATCTTTCTTACCGATGGGACAAGTTATACCTCTCCCGACTTGACAGGTCCACAGGGTCCGATTGGGGCACAAGGCCCACAAGGGCCGCAAGGTACAACAGGTGCAGACGGCGTTGATGGTCGGGGAATAGCACGAGTAGAGGACAACGGGGATGGCACATTTACATACGTATATACGGATAGTACGACA
>JAJRXG010000175.1 GCA_024276375.1 Bacteroidota bacterium
CCGAGCAAGATATTGAGGCTCGGAAACGCCGCGAGGAGCAAGCGGCCAAAAAAGCTATGTTTTCCAATCTGTTGGCCAAGTCCAGAAAAACAATCGACGACACTTTCTCGCAAGTCAATGATCCTAGCAATGATGCTGCTCAAGGATCTTCAGCTCTAGAGGGTACTACCCAAAATGGGAATATCAGAGGCGTACTTGGGAGTCGTCGTGTATTGAAAGTCCCGACCATTAAGGACAACTCCCAGAAGAAAGGTCGTGTCGTTGTCAAGATATGTGTCAATGCTGCGGGTGATGTAATTTCGTCAGAATACACGATGATGGGCAGCACTACAAGTGACACTTATCTGATCGGCCTAGCCGAAAAAGGTGCCCGGGGGTATAAGTTTTCTCCTAGCTCAACTCACAAAGAGTGTGGTAAGGTCGTTATTGACTTTTTGCTGAAATAGATGTTTCAGATAGTAGGAGTTATTCTCACTGTCACTGATCACGTATTTTTACTTTTTTCTTGTTGTTTATACTCATGATAATCGCGGTGGTTTGTCTTATTGCTCCGGTGTCAATCCAGAGGCAGTAAGTTCGCTACTTGCTTTTTTTTGTCAACAAAAAAAAATGAATTGAGGTTCGGTGTATTGTGGTATTGAAAGAATACCTTGTTCGAGTAAAAAATTGCGCCTCACATGAAAGGACTTATACGTGTTTTGGTCTTCCTTATCTTAGGGATGATCTTGTTTTTGCTGTACACCATGATTACAATGGGATATTTTAGGACGATCGAAGGAGATTTTGATGCTGCTACAGTGGCGAAAGTAGCCATCAAAGGCCCGGAAGACATTGTTGTCAGCAGATCTGACCACTTTTTGATTATTTCTTCTGATGATCGTAAGGCACATCGCGATGGCAAGAATACTGCCTCTTGTGGTCTTTATCACTATGATCTATCGTCCGGAGAAACCACTAAGTTGGGTATTCCTGATTTGTCAGACTTTCATCCTCATGGGATCGACCTGATGAAGATGGATAGTGGTACGTATAGATTGCTCGTGGTGAATCACGTGGGAGAGGGAGAACATATACAGCATACCATAGAGGAGTTCATGATTGGCCAAGGTCAGATCAAGCACTCCGGAACATACAAGAATGAATTGATTAAAGCTCCCAATGATGTTGTAATAGTAGATGCTGATCGTTTTTATTTCACCAATGACCATGGATCTTCAACTCGATGGGGTAGAATGGGAGAAGACTATTTGGGGATGCGGAGATCCGGTATTGTTTACTATGATGGCAAGGCATATCGCGATGTAGCCGGCCATATAGCATATGCCAACGGTATCGCGATTGATGGATCAAGATCACTGTTGTATCTGGCTTCTCCACGCGATTTTTTGATTAAAGTATATGGTATCGAAGAGTCTGGGGATTTGACTTTTGTCGAAGATATCGATTGTAATACAGGTGTTGACAATATTGCACTGGACGAAGAAAGAGTTCTATGGGTAGGCTGTCATCCGGACTTACTGTCTTTTACAATATATGCAGGCGGAAGTCGTGAGGTGGCGCCATCTGAGGTCATAAAAGTACAATATCGTGGTAAGGGAGACTATGAAGTTACCACGATTGCCATGGATGACGGACAGAATATGTCAGCGGCCACTGTGGCAATACCTTACAAGAACAAGTTGTATCTCGGCAATGTTATGGATGATCACATGATTGTATTGGATATGGAGAAGTTGTGATTGTAATGACATTTTATTTCACTTCTTTGTTAAGGGATCATTAAAAAGTCGCTGATTCCAATATTTTTGCGTCATTATTGTTGTAATAGCGAAGTATAAACGAAATACAGTCTGGATTATGATCAAATCAATACTCTACTTTCTGATGTTTATGTCTATCTGTCTA
>JAJRXG010000176.1 GCA_024276375.1 Bacteroidota bacterium
ATCAACAGTTTTATAATAACGTAATGAAGCTTCGTTCGCTGAGGTTATTGTATGACAATCTGATGTATGCATACGGGATGAGCTCATCTCCGGAGATAGAAATAGCCACGTACCAGAAAGTTGACGATAGGGTTGATGACGCGTATCGAAATATGATTTTCAATACACTTCAGACATTGAGTGCAGTCATTGGGGGAGCCGATTTGATTTTTACCAATACCTTAAACCCGGACAGTCAAGGTACAGCCATAGATCAGAGAATCGCCATCAATGTTCATCATATCATGCGGTATGAGAGTGATCTTGACAAAGTTGTAGATCCGGTACAAGGGAGTTATTTCTTTGAATCCCTGACGGACAAAATATGCCAATCGGTATGGACTGATTTTGAATCTGAGGCACAATAAAATTGTAGGTAAATGAAAAAGATACTCATAGCCAATAGAGGTGAAATCGCCCTTAGAATTATGAAGACTGTCCGCAGGATGGGTATGAAGACCGTAGCGGTGTATTCGGAAGCCGATCGTCAAGCGCCACATGTCGTCTATGCCGATGAAGCCGTATATATCGGGGAGAGTCCGTCACATCTGTCCTATCTCGACATGGACAAGATACTAGATGCTGCACAGCAGACCAATGCAGATGCCATACATCCTGGATACGGATTTTTAAGTGAGAATGCCTTATTTGCAGAAAAAGTAAACGAACAAGGCATCATTTTTATTGGCCCTAAACCTCATGCAATAAGGGTGATGGGAGACAAGTTGGCTGCTAAGGAAGCGGTAAAAAAATATGATATTCCGATGGTGCCCGGTATCGATACTGCCATCACCGATACAAAACAAGCACTTCAAGTCGCCCAAGAGATAGGATTGCCGGTATTGATTAAAGCAGCAGCAGGAGGAGGAGGTAAGGGCATGAGGATCGTACAATCTATCGGAGCATTGCCCGACCAGATGGAACGAGCTATCAGTGAAGCCACTTCTGCATTTGGAGATGGTTCCGTTTTTATTGAAAAGTATATTACCTCACCGAGACACATTGAAATCCAAATTTTGGCGGATCAATTTGGTGAGGTTTTGCATTTGTTTGAGCGAGAATGTAGTGTACAACGGCGTCATCAAAAAGTGATAGAAGAAGCGCCATCTGTGATTCTGACTCCCGAGATTCGTGAAGCAATGGGCAAGACGGCCATAAAAGTTGCTAAGGCATGTGACTATGAAGGTGCAGGTACTGTTGAGTTTCTATTGGATGGGGACATGAATTTTTATTTTTTAGAAATGAATACAAGACTTCAAGTAGAACATCCTGTGACAGAATACATTACCGGATTGGATCTTGTAGAGCAACAGATATTGATAGCGCAAGGACAGCCCTTGTCAATCGATCAAAAAGATCTGAATATTGATGGACACGCTATTGAAATCAGAATTTATGCTGAAGATCCTCTTCATGACTTTATGCCCGGTGTGGGAGAACTTTCAATTTACAAGAAACCCGAAGGAAAAGGTATTCGCGTAGATGATGGGTATCGGCAAGGTATGGAGATTCCAATCTTCTATGATTCGATGATTGCCAAATTGATCGTTCATGCTGACACTCGTATTGCTGCGATTCAAAAAATGCGTGAAGCATTGGATACTTATCGAATCAAAGGGGTAGCTACGACCTTGATATTTGGAAAATACGTCATGGCGCACGAGGCATTTGTAAGTGGTAATTTTGATACGCATTTTGTTCAAAAACACTATCGCAAAGAAGATATCGTGATGAGACGTAAAGAGGAGGAAGAAATTGCAGCATTAGTTGCTGTCAAAACTTGGATGGATTATAAGAATGCCTTGCGCATCTCCGGATAACTAAAGTGAGTACGCACTCCTCCTTAGTATTTTATAAACGCCTGGGGTAGTAAGCTGTGGCAGCATCTTATACCGGATAGGAGCGTGTGTATAACATACTGCACTTTATCAGCTGGCAATGCGTGGTGGAGAGGTGTTGATTTATTTCGCTCATCAAGAGAGACTCTATATAGAGGAGTTCTTAAACATATGAGGACAGCGGCTTACCGGAGCAACATCCTCGTTTTATACAATTTTGTTATACACACTTTTGCCCTGATATTTATATCCGGGGGCGTCATGCCTTTTTCATATTGGGCTTTAGCCCTTAACAAGTCTATGCATATTAATGGCTAAAGCCAATACAGTGGATCTGTTATTATCCCCAGTCTAAAGACCGGGGCAATATGCTTTATTGAGTCATAGGAATCAGCTGGCAATGCGTGGTGGGGAGGTGTTGATTTGTTTCACTCATCAAGGGGAATCCTATTTTATGCGATATGTTATACACACGATAGGAGCCTAACTGTGTACAATATTTTGTTTCTTTGAATCTAACTCCATCTCGTATTATGACTTTCAGCAACTTCAATCTTAGTAAGCCGCTACGCAATGCACTAGAAGATCTTGGATTGAATGAAGCGACTGCAATACAATCCAAAGTTTTTGGGCCGATTATGGCAGGCAAGGACATTGTAGGTATTGCACAAACAGGTACTGGCAAGACATTTGCGTACCTCTTGCCCGGTTTGAGATTGTGGAAGTTTACCAAATCCCCCGTTCCACAAATATTGATTATAGTACCGACCCGCGAATTGGTGGCTCAAGTAGTTGGGGCGGTCGAGAGTCTTACTACATACATGAATACTGTAGTGGTAGGAGTCTATG
>JAJRXG010000177.1 GCA_024276375.1 Bacteroidota bacterium
CCGAGATGGTGGCTCTCTCACTCCATCGTAATGAATTTCAAGGTGATTGGAATTACGAGCTGCATCCTCGAATGAAATGAATGCCCAGCAAAAATTAATGAGTGAAGTTGGCAAATTTATATCGATCAACATCCTTAGCTTTGTATAAAACGTCTTACCTTGTCCTGCTCATAATATAATATGTATATGAATTGGCACACTGTACTTATAACTTTGAAAATTACAGCGATTTTAGATTTTCCCTGCAGGCTGGTTATATGAATGGCAATGATCTGATAACAGGAAAATTCAGGCAGTTACTGATGGGGGCAGTATTGGCAGTCGGTACTACGCTTGTCGGGGTTTATATTGAATCAATACCCCTGATGGTAGCAGGAGTCGCCTTTATATGGGGATTAAGCCGGTACGGGTATAAAACCATGCGTTGTCCATACTGCGATACATCGCTGTACAAACATTTGTTTAAGGAGACAGCCATCTGGGCCAGTTGGATTTTGTGGTCAAAAAGTCGGGAAAAGATATGTCCTTTCTGCCGAACTGATTTTAACAGGCCTGTTCAGCCCGAAGAATAACAAGCGACGTGAATTGGCAATTTTTACAGGCGAAAGAATGCTGACTTATGATGAAGCTGAAAGGTTCTACGACTCATTTGGGATAAAGCAGGACAGGCAGATCTATGAAGAATCTGCAATTAATGCGTTGCTCGAGCATGGTGAATTTGCTAAGGCAAAAAATGTAGTGGAATTTGGTTGCGGTACAGGGCGACTGGCATCTTTATTATTGACAGGTTTTTTACCCGGGGATTGTTACTATTTCGGTATTGATATCAGCCAAACAATGATTGATATTTGCCGGGATAAAATAAAACTGTTTTCAGAACGTGCGAAATGCTTTAAAAGTGAGGGCCCGTGAAAATAGATTTGCCTGATCAATCCGCCGATCGTTTTGTTTCCACGTACGTTCTGGATTTGCTCAGCGAAAACGATATTTTTGTATTGCAAGATAATGCTTACAGAATCCTTTCGTCAGGAGGTTTCCTGTGTCTTGTCAGTTTGTCCCATGGCTTGAGTATCTTTTCACATATTGTAGAGTCGGTATGGGTTGCACTATTTAAACTAAAGCCTGCTATCGTTGGCGGGTGTCGGCCTGTCGATATCGTGGCAACCTTGCAGAATGGCAAATGGGAAATAATATATGTTGCTACTATTGTGTCTTTCGGCGTTCCATCGGAGGTCGTAATTGCAAGAAAGATATAAAAAGTGAAATTACACGATGCGGGGAAATATGAATGTGAAACTGGTACTGGAAGAGGCAAGAATAAATCATACAGAAGATATATGCGATCTTGTGAATTTGGCCTATCGGGGAGATAAGGGCTGGACGAAGGAGACTGGTCTGCTTGGTGGTGATAGATCAAACATAGAAGAAGTACAGGCTTACATGTCGGATCCCAATGCACATTTACTGGTGGCCATTGATGACGACGAGATATTATCGTGTATTTGTATAGAGAAAAAAGAAATTGGAGCTTATATAGGATTCTTCGCGGTTCATCCACGATTGCAGGGGAAGGGGATAGGCAAAGAAGTTCTTTCCCAGGCTGAGGATTATGCGTCCACAAAACTGAGGGCGCAAAAATATATCATGGTGGTGGTATCTCAGCGGAAAGAGCTTATTGCATATTATGAGCGGCGAGGATACACGAGGACGGGAAATATCAGCGAATACCCTGTTCATCTCGATGTTGGAAACCCTCTTGCGAGTGGTTTGACAATAGAGTACCTGGAGAAAGAGGTATAAAATCTAAAGAGAAATCGTAATTCGTCTTTCGCACAATTCGTGCCTGCCCATCATGTTTCATTGTAGTCAGGCGAAAATTTCATTGTAACAATTCGCAGCACTACCAGCGCCGAAATCACAAAAATACTCATGACGACCTCATTCATATTGTACTCTCTATACCAGAGGCTGATTAATTCGCCAATCAAAACAACGAGTGCCACATCCAGAATGAACGTCACCTTTACACGTCCCATTAGCAGATAGGACTGAAAAACTCTAATGAGTTCAAATGAGGCAAGTATAATCACTACATCTTTAATCATTTTTTCCGCACCATGAGACCAATTGTCAGGATAAGTATGATACAGATTCAATAGTAAATTCACGACCCCGGACGCCATCCAAAGGTAGATGGCAATCATCAGTATTCCTATAAAAAATCCAATAATACGAGAGTGCCATTCGTGATTTATCATGAATGTTTTATAGACTGGGCCACTACTTGAGGTATTATCAGCCATGATGCACCGTAGAGATAAAACCGGACAATACAATACTAATGTTACAAGTATATCAGGGCAAGATCGTACTTTCGTTATAAGAAAACCAGCTTTGATCGCGAATTGATATAAGCATAGCGTGAACTAACTGGCGTTGCACAGATCGGATCTCTCAAAGCTATTATGAATGGGGGATGAGAGATGAGTTTTATTGA
>JAJRXG010000178.1 GCA_024276375.1 Bacteroidota bacterium
AAAGCCGACGTTCCTATTGTTCCACACTTATGTCCAGTAAAACAAGGGGTGTCTAAGCATTATGTACCTCCGCGCAAGAACAAAAGGTATAAAAGTACCCATACGGTATTCATCGTATCCTACAATTCAGGAACACCTGACAACGTCAAACGGGCATTTGAAGAAGGGGTACTATCCATAGCTAAGGAACTATTCAACTCAGATGTTCCCATCAATATCAATTTCACATGGCAACAATTTGACAATCAAAATATTTTTGCCAGTGCGGCACCGTCGGCTTGGTACAGTGGATTTCGCAATGCCCCATTTCGTGAGGAAGTTTACCCTGTCGCCCTAGCCGAAAAAATTGCCCGTGGCAACTTCAATGGCGATGACCCCGATGTCTCCATCAATGTTAATAGTGCCCAGAGTTGGTATCTGGCTTATGACAATCCACAAGGCATTGGCGATGAAGTTGACTTTGCGACGGTACTACTGCATGAACTCCTCCACGGGCTGGGATTTACCAGTGCGATTTTTTACAATACCGGTTCTAATGCGGCTACTTACAATTCTTTTACCGGTGAAAAGCACTCCATTTATGCCCATAGAATACGCATGGGAAATATGCCCATCAAAGACCTTCCGGACAACTCTATTACGATGGGCAATGCCTTGACGAGCAATGACCTCAGATGGTATCGTCTCTCTACACCCGAGCGCTATCAACTATATGCTCCGAGTACTTATAACGGAGGATCTAGTGTGAGCCACCTCGATGAAAGTTCTTATGCCAATACAGGCAATTCGCTAATGACCCCATTTCTCCGATCAGGCAAGGTAGAAAGGGATCCTGGCATCGCTTTAGAAATGATGTACGATATGGGTTGGGATTTTACATACTTGCTGCATTCTCCATCTACAGGAAGTGAGAATCTCAATGAGGATTTTGTTGTGGAAGTAGAAGTAATCTCAGATGGAAGCTATGATGCAGCATCCCTTAATCTAGTCTATAGCACTGATGGGTTTGTGACAGATACCGCTGTAGCGCTAACCCTCAACAATGCTACAGGTCTATTTGAAGGAATCTTGCCGTCCACCGGATCAGATATTGCATATCAATATTATCTCACGGTCAAAAATGATCGCAAAATGGTGTTTACCAATCCAGGACAGGCTCCGGAGCACTTTTTTGAATATATGATCTCCACTGACCAGACACCACCTTTGATTGATCATACAACTGATCGTAGTATCAATGACATTGATCCATCTATAGATATAGAAGCCAATATTACAGACTTTGATATCGGTGTACAAAGAGCATTTGTTGAGTGGAACATCAACGGCATTCCCCAAGAGCAGGTTGAAATGATGCCCAAAGAGATTTTTGGCGGGGAGCTCAGTGAAGAAGATTTTGTGGCCACATTGGTATATCCTGACGGACCGCTATCGAGTGACGATGTTTTAAATTATCGGATCGTAGCGATAGACAATAGTGTGAATGCCAATAGAGGTTATGCCCCTACAGATTCTACTTTCTTTTCATTGACGGTTGATGTAAGTGAAGAAGCCATCACGAGTTATGTCAATGACTTTAGCTCGGCCAAAAGAGATTTTACGGGTTCTTTCTCTATAAGACAACCATCGGGATTTGCCGATGAGGCCATTCATTCTGCTCACCCATATATGCAAGAAGGTGGGACAGGATTCTTAAACTTTACTTACGAATTAAAATTTCCCATAAAAATAAAGGAAGACAATGCCACGATAGAGTTTGACGAAATCGCCATTGTTGAACCCGGAGAACCTGGTACCAAATTTGGCGATGATGAATTTTGGGATTATGTCATAGTAGAAGGTAAAAAGACCGGTACATCTCAGTGGCTGCCATTTTTGGATGGCTACGATTGCAACGCACAACCATCTTGGAGAAATGCCTTTGATAGAAATGAAAGCGGCACCTCATCACTGTACAAACAACGTTTTATTGACATGTTGGCGAATGGCAACTTTGAGCCTGGTGACATTGTTACCGTGCGCTTTAGATTGTTCTCCGACCCCTTTGTAGTAGGATGGGGATGGGCTATCGACAACCTCAAGATTCAAGAGCTGAGTACGGCCGTAGAGGATTTTGTGATAGAAGACCAGTTTGAGATATACCCGAACCCCGCCAAAGATGTACTGCTTGTCAAATTGGATCTCTTAAAACCCAATGACCAAACATTGTTTACAATCTCCAATCTCTTAGGTCAAGAAGTATATCGCAAGAAGATCCTTACAAAGTCCTTAAACATCAGAGAACAAATTCAAACGTCGCAACTTGAAGAAGGAATGTATATATTGCATGTACGGTTTAATAGACAAGATGTCCTAAGTCGAAAATTTGTTAAGAATTGAATCTGAAGGTATGGATCAAGTGGGGAGAATACTCCTTTTAACACTTAACAAGTAACGCTTTGTACATACCTATTGCATTGGATATTCCGTAGTACAAGGCATCCGAGATCAATGCATGACCGATGGATACTTCTTTTAGAGCGACGAGCTGATCGCTATAGAATCTGAGATTTTTTAGATCTAGGTCATGACCGGCATTCAATCCAATTCCTAACTCCATTGCTCGATGACTGCAAGCTATATGGTCAGCTATGGCGGCATCTCTATCCTTGTGATAATGGCGTGCATAATCTCCCGTGTACAACTCCACTCTATCCGATCCAAGATCAACTGCTTGCTCGACAGAAGAAACCTGTGGGTCTATAAAGAGCGAAACTCTTATATCGCTGCTCTGCAAGCGACGGATGATCTCCTTGAGCAATCCTTGGTGCTCCGCAACTTGCCAACCTGAACTACTCGTCAACACGCCGGGTGGATCCGGAACTAAAGTACACTGGTGGGGTGCATTGTCAAGTACCAAGCGCATAAATCGTTCTGAGGGATACCCTTCTATGTTAAACTCAGTACGCACCACTCTTTTCAACTGAGAGATATCGTCATAGCGGATATGTCGTTCATCCGGACGGGGATGCACTGTGATGCCATCTGCTCCAAATGCTTCACAATCTTGAGCAAACTGAAGAAGGTCGGGAAGATTACTGCCTCTACTGTTTCGTATTAATGCTACCTTATTTATGTTTACACTTAACTTTGTCTTCATATATGTTCATCTTACACGCTTATGCAAAGAACAACATAATGTTTCAAAAATAGTATTTGTGAACCATCAAGATTCAGCTATTCCTTCATCTCCTTTTCTTCAGTTACTTATCTTGCTCGTATTAGTACTGGGGATTGGTGTATTGTTCAATCTGCTATCTTTGGGGATATGGGAGAGCGGAGGTCTTTCTTATATCGAAATTCAAGAAAGTGATCTATCGCTCACTGTGCGACAACGTTGGATCATGCGCGTAGGATTGAGTCTCAATCATATCGGCATGTTTTTGATACCGGGCATCATTTGGTGTCTGATATTTCAAAAGACATCATATACTGCTTTCCTACGGTTGAACAAGATTCCAATCACTCAATTGTCTATCTGGGGGCTCCTCTTCCTCTGCTCCTATCCATTGATTGCAACAATCACCAAGATCAACATTTCTATTCCGCTCCCCGAGTGGATGCAATCTTCCAATGAAGCTACTCTGGCATTGATGTCCAAGACCCTTCAGATGGACAGCATCGGTGAGCTCATACAGAATCTCATACTCATCGGTCTGCTCGCTGCTTTTGGCGAAGAGCTTATATTCAGAGGCATTGTACAACGCTTGCTACGGCAAAAATGGAATAATCCACATATCGCCATCGGTGTTACGGCATTGATATTTGGGTTATTTCATATGCAGTTTGAACGTTTTATGCCATTGGCCTTTTTGGGCTTACTTTTGGGATATGCCACTTACTATACAGGTACATTGTGGGTTGCCGTTATCCTGCATTTTGTCAACAATAGCCTTCAGGTGATTTTACTGTATTTAAGCGCTCCGGAAGGTATTCCTGATATAGATCATGTCCCCGATCTTCCTTTGTGGGTATCACTTTCATCATTTCTCATAACTTTGAGTCTATTTTATCTTGTCGTAAGATTGAGTCCACGAACCCATGCAGTCAGACCTTAAACAGAGAATTCCCACAGCGCTAGCTTACGTCGTCATTATAGCCGGGGCTTTTTTGTTCGATGACATTCCGGCGATAGTTCTTCTGTGGATCTTTTATGCCTTGTGTCTATATGAGTTTTTGACCATAGAGTTCGGTAGCCGATCTTCTTGGCGATACATCATTTATACGATCTTGGGTCATAGCATCATTGTACTTGGTCTAGTGCTCATCATACCTTTTATTGCGATATGTTCCATAGCCGGGATTGTGGCTGTATTGATGTTTTTGACAGGTATTGCATTGTGGACACATCACCGTTCGCTGGTCACTATTTTGCCCCAACCGCTGAGATCGACGATGTATTTGACCCTACCGTTTATGTTAGTCATCTATTTGGTATTGCACTATGATCAATTTAGAATCGTGGTTTTGGGGAGCTTTATCATTATATGGCTCAATGATGCGGGTGCTTATTTTATCGGTCGGGCGTTTGGAAAGACAAAAATCCTTCCGGAAGTATCGCCGGGCAAATCTTGGGAGGGCTGGTTTGGAGGTATCCTTTCGGGCATCATATCTGCATTGATTATAGCTCAGTACTTCAGTGTTCTTGGTATCCTCCAATGGATCCAACTTGCCATATTATTGGGTGTTTTTGGACTTGTCGGAGATTTGACAGAGTCTGCTTGGAAGCGATCCTATGCAATTAAGGACAGCAGTACCATCCTGCCCGGTCATGGAGGATTTTTAGATCGCTTAGATAGTTTTATTTATAGTCTTCCATTTATTATTTTGTTCTACGTTGCCACAAATCAACTACTATGACACTCCATAGAGAAGGGAAAGCCACTATTACCATCAGCCTTATTTTTAGCATTATGATAAGCCTCACTACCTATAGGTTGCTGGGAGATTCGACAATCTCTTACATAATATACTTTTTGGCTGCCCTATTGATGATCATCGTTCTTCAATTTTTTAGAGATCCACAGAGAAAGGTATCAAATCCCAACAATCAACAAGTATTGGCTCCTGCCGATGGCAAGGTCGTTGTCATCGAAGATACCGTCGAAACAGAATTTTTTGAGGATGAGCGATTGATGATTTCGATATTTATGTCTCCCTTGAATGTCCATATCAATTACCATCCCATATCGGGGACTGTGATTTATGAACAGCATCATAAGGGAAAATATCTCGTGGCTTGGCATCCTAAGTCTTCCACCGAAAATGAAAGACATACGACTGTCTATGATACAGGTAGATCTAAAATATTGACACGTCAGATCGCCGGAGCCTTGGCTCGAAGGATTATCAATTATACACAAAAAGATCAGAAGGTTGTCCAAGGAGAACAGATGGGGTTTATAAAATTTGGATCTCGTGTAGATATCTATCTGCCTGTAGGTACTAAATACAATGTACAGTTGGGACAAAAAGTTAAGGCTTGCATAGATGTCATCGCTACCCTTGAGACGTAACAGAAAAATTGCGTTTGATACAAATCAAAAGAAGCCTCCCTTTGTATGATGCAGTGTTCAAATACATTGTCAATAAACGTATTTCAACTGACGATACGGTCATTATTACAAAGGGAGGTTTTCTTATCACCTGGCTGATTAAAAATTGATATCGATGTGAGTTGTATGTTAAGAAATCCATCGACACCCATCCTGTCGAGCATTACACTCCATAACAGGGGCATTCCAACACAACTTTTTGTAAAAGAATACGATACAAATATATAGGAGTCACGCACTCCTTGTATCATGGAATATCCTAGTATGAACCAAGGGCAAACCCTCGAAATGTTATACCATTGCCACCGAAATGGGGATATGAACACTGATAGAGGTACCTCGTGAAATAGAAGTGTCTATCTCCATCTCTCCACTGAGTACATTCACTCGAGACTGTAGATTGCCCAATCCCAGGCCTTTTTTAACAATCGATGGGTCAAATCCCTTGCCGTTGTCTTGTACCATAACAATGAGTTCTTCCTCTGTCCGATTGACAAAAACGTCTATCTCCGTAGCCTGAGCGTGCTTTAATGCATTGTTGAGCAATTCTTGAATGATGCGATAGACATGCAGCTTGGTCTCTTCATTGAGCATACCGTCCACGTTATTGGTATTGATAGAGATATCGAGTGTTCCGCGTACCCGATATCGATTGACTAAATCTTTTAATGCGGCGGTCATCCCCAGTTTTTCGAGAGCTGTAGGCTTTAGGTTTCGAGATATGTCTCTTACGTCCTTACAAGCCTCATCAATCAAATTCATCACACGGAGGTAATCCTTGTCTTCGCCGAGCTTCTCGTGTTCTATCTGCAATGCATCGTAGTGCAATTTAAGCGTCGAGAGCATTCCACCGAGGCTATCATGAAGATCTGTCGATATGCGGGTGCGTTCTGCCTCCTGACCTGTGATCATGGCTTGAAGATTCTCTATACGCAATGAATTTTCGAGTTCATTGATCTTTTGCTTGGCGATTTTCTCTTTTTGTTCTCCGAGTAAGCGCTCGGTGTTGTACTTATGTTTTTGCAACCGGAAGTAATTAAATGCAGCAAAAGCGGCCAAGGCAAGAAGAATAGATAAAACAATAAAAAAGCGCGTTCTCTGAGTGAGTTTAAAAGCGGATATTTCCTTTTCCTCTTCCAGCTCTTTGATAACTTTTTCTTTTTCATATGTCTGATACTTCACAGCGATCTGATTGGCCATGGCATATTTTTCCTTACTATACAATTCATTGGTGATTTCATTGGCTCTCTGTAGATGTTCGTAGGCCTTAGAAGTCTGATTGAGTCTCAAATAAACCTGTGACAAGAGTTCGTTGGCTCGGTATGCCAAGTCATTAGTCTCCTCGATTGCATCGACTGATTCTCGGAGGTAAGGTAAGGCTTCTTTATCCCTTCCATCCCGGACCAGAACACTACCAATCAAAAAATTGGCTTCAGAACGATGATCTGTCCATCCCAATTTATTTTCGGCATTTAAAATCAACTCTGCCTGTTCAATCACCTTTTCCACTCTTCCTAGATTGCCCAACAACTGAGTAATCAACATCCTGTTCTCAAATTCCAACTTCTTGTCTCCCAGAAGGATGCTCTTCTTCAGTCCTTCCTCTACATAGGCTATGGCCTTGTCATAATCCAACTTGTGCTGATGCCCAGCGCCCAACTGTGTGACTGCCCGTGCTTCATTTAACAGGTCTCCTGATGATTTATAAAACTGATAGCACTCCGCTGTTAGTTTGATGGCTTCGTTTAAAAAAATGTCCTCTTCGATATAGAAGCCCGCCAATGCCATTCTCGCCTTGTAGAATCCCACCTCATCCCTGATGTAGCGATATATTTTAGCACTCTCGACCAGATCATTAATGACATCTTGGTCTCTTAGGTGAACGCTAAAGTTGTGCATCGCTCTATTATAGTGACCTTCTGCAATCTTCGAAAGATCATCTTGAATATATGCCTCTCGAATGCCATCATTGATATTGCGCAATGTATCAACATATGCACTAGCATGGCTCTGCCACCCTTCTTGCCCAAAAAAACTTTGAGATACTATAAGCAATACAACAAAAATAATTAGTTTCATAGTTCTGCAATCTGCAACAATACTGCTTATGACCTATTTAGGGTAAATCCTAGTTTCTTATGAAACCAGTAAGCCTACTTTCGGCCTAAATTTATATCACTTATGATAAAAATACTAATCGTTGATGACCATAAAATGTTTGTCCAAGGTCTAGAATCCATATTATCTAAAGAAGAAGACATAGAGATTGTTCACAGATGTCACGAGGGAAAGGATGTGTTCAATATGGAGTTATTGGATCGCATAGATATTATCCTCTTGGATATAAATCTTCCGGACATCAGTGGTATTGAAATCTGTCGACGTATATTAAAACTTAAAGACCACATCAAAATCCTCGTTTTGTCAATGCATGACGAAGAAAGTTATATCACTGAGGTACTTAAAAGTGGAGCCTTGGGCTATGTTCTTAAAAATACGGGACGAAAAGAATTGGTGACGGCTATCCGTACCGTAGCTTCAGGTCGTACTTACTTTAGTGAAGATATTACCAATACGATCATGAATGGCTTATTGAACAATAACCGTAAAGCCAAACCCCAAGAAAAACAAGTACCCAAGATTACACGACGCGAGAAAGAAGTCTTGGATCTCATCATGGAAGAAAACACCAATCAAGAAATCGCCGGCAAGCTTTTTATAAGCCTCAAAACCGTTGAAGCACACCGTAGCAATCTTCTTTCTAAACTCAACGCTCGAAATACAGCAGGTATGGTCAAAAAAGCCATCGCCTTTGATCTTGTCAAATAAATCTTGCAGACCTGTGATTAAAATAGTGCATGACACTCACATGTGTTGTAGTCTCTATCATAGATCAGGTTCCCTATCACATCATAGCGAACGGTGCAAACAAAAAAAACGGCTAAATCCATATATAGACTCAACCGTTATGTCGGGGCGGCAGGATTCGAACCTGCGACCCCCTGGTCCCAAACCAGGTGCGCTAACCGGACTGCGCTACGCCCCGAATAATTGTACTCTTTTTCGTACATTTCAAATGCGGTGGAGGAGGGATTCGAACCCCCGGTACCAGTTTCCCAGTACGACGATTTAGCAAACCGTTGGTTTCAGCCACTCACCCACTCCACCTAAATACTTCTTTAAGAACACCTGTGTGTTTTGAAGCGACCGCAAAGATATGCTTTCACTCAAATAAAACAACACATTTTTTTGGGGCAATCAGAAATATTTGTTCAGACGCAAGATTATCGCGATAATCCTTTTAATGACAACTACTTAACAGACTTCTTTAAGGATCTAAATTAATGTTACTATTCAGGAGGGTGCTTTGAGATAAAAAAAGGCAGTTTTTTCGTCAGATGACGCCTATTTTTTGAGGCATAGCAGCGCTACGGGGAAAAAAATAGCGGAAATATGACGGGAAAAGTGTTTTTTTAGCCAAAATGACGCCTACCTGAATAGTAACAAATTAATGCTTCATCACTATTTAGACATATTTTTACATTATTAATTTGGATATATGTCTTCAATACTCTTTCTTTACCCTACGTTTTCATCATTAGATCCAATTTGGTCAATGTTTCCAAACCTGAGAAGGTAGAATTGGCCAAAAAGATGGAGGGCGTCGCATTAGCGATGCCCTTTTTTTTATTTATGGTATTATTGCTATTCAATGTCCCTGATGAATCTAATTGGGTCAGATTTTACTTGATTTTACGATACGTACGGATCAATGCGCAACTATAAGAGTAAAATCCGCGGTAGAAGGAAATAGAAACAAGTAATATATTATAAACCCTTGAGCCCACTCCGGAATCTGACTATTTTCACAAAATGAATTATTTTGGATGAGATTTGTGCTTTTCGAGATTCAGTGATGCCTGAGTATCCTGTTACTAATCATTGGATATGCTTTATAGGAAAAAAAAGCTATTTTTTCTATCATACTAAGCTCATTTTCTTTGCATAGCAGCGCTATGGAAAGAAAAATAGGTGAAGAATGATCGGAAAAGAACCTTTTGTAGCATAAATGATATCTAATGATTAGTGACACAAATTGAGAAAAGTGCAAAGGTCGCCTGTCTGCCGAACAACAGGTAGGCCAAAAGAAACATTTTTGGTTTTGTGCGTTTTCGGAGTGGGCTCACCCTTATATATTATGGTATATTTCACATGAAGTAATTTAAAATATAACTTTATTTGATCATTTATTGCCTTCTAATGATGTCGAGAACATCTCATTTTTTATTTTTACTTTAATTTAGCTAACTATTCATCTTTGTTAGAGACCTAAGTTAAGCGTCATTGGAGAGATGTATCACTTTTTATTAAATGGAAGTTAAAATTATTGAAGGGAGAATTACAGCTAATTTTTGATAGCTGTTCGACAGTTGTATTGTTCAAGGATAGTTATACAATTTTAATACAGTAGTAAAACATAAATAGATGAGAGATATACATATTTCATTTCAGCTATTGTTTGTTCTTGCCATAGGCA
>JAJRXG010000179.1 GCA_024276375.1 Bacteroidota bacterium
ATATTCCATATACCTGTGATACCTTCATCTGAGATGTCAGACAACCACAATGTATCACCATAACACAAGATCGTATCGATACTGGCAAATGTAGGTGTAACTTTATTGTCACCGCAAGGTGCTACATTGATCATCACCTCATCGATTGTTTCGCATCCACCTGCATCTGTAACAGTCACACTATAGATTCCGGCATCCGACAATGTCACTGCTCCCATCGAATTGTAGGTAAAGTTGTTGTTATTCAAGGATTGTCCATCCTTGGCCCAAGCATATGACACTCCTCCGCTGATTTCAACCAAAATCAACGGATCGATTCCCAAGCACAGCATTCTTTGAGTTGAATCAATCGTCGCAGGAATCAAAGACTGAGGACGCCCTTGTATGATAATGCGCTCAATGCGATAGATTTCAGATACTTCTTGCGTGCCACCGGTCACAATAAAGGTAAAATCATCTCCAATATCGATATCCGGAAGATCCATCCTAAAAGTCCCCCTGCGTTGTTGTCCACAGTAACCGGACTCCATAACCAAATTTCCTTTATAGAATGTTTCAATTCTGAACCCATCGCCTCCGGGAGTCGCTCCACCTTGAAAATTGGTACATCCTATCGGATCAATACCCAAAGAAGCACAAATCTCAAAATTGGTCTGAGAGAGACTGACATCTATCTGAATCGATACTTCACAGTACTTTCCAAGGCTTATCAAAGGTCCAATAAGTGCCATGTTGTCATTGAATCCTTGACTGGGGCTTGTAGGACAGCAAGTCGCCCCTTCCATATCATTAATAACAAATGCATCGCCAGAAATTCCGAAAATTCCCGGATTGTTGTCACAATCTCCATTGGTCGTCAGAACTTGTACCAAACCCATTTCGGAAGCGACAAACTCCATGGACAGTTCATCAATAATCATCTGTCCAAATGCGCAAAAGGGTAAAATAGAAAAGATAAAAAGGTACTTAAGTTTCTTCGTGTTCACAGGTTGAATGGCTTAATGTACTTCATGCTCGATCCAATATAACTTAATACTGAGCCTACTCCGAAACTCACAAACCAAAAATGCTCCTTTTGGCCTGCTTCTCGTTTGGCAGACAGGTGATCTTTTAACTTCCTTCAACTAACTGATACTCAGGCATCACTGAATCTCGAAAAACAAAAATCTCATCCAAAATAATTCATTTTGTGCAAATAGTCAGATTGCGGAGTGGATTCAACGCTTAAATGTAAATAAATTATATAGAAATTATTATATATATAGTTCTTGAAATGCAATATGTTTTGAATATTATAAGTCAATTATCTAAACTATATTTAATTATTGTCGTGTATAGGTGATATAAATCAAAGTTTCTATTTTAACATCTTCTTCAAATAGTGTACGGGTGACAATATTTTTCTGACATTTACCACTATAATTATTTACATTTGCAATGTATGAAAGTCTGCTTAGGGCATAGAATCATGGCCATTTCATTGGTCTTTATGTTGATGATATCTTCAACAGGGTTCTCTATGCATGTTCATTTTTGTCATGACCAACTAAGTGGGATTAGTTTCTTATCTAAGGCCAAATGCTGCAAACAGAAGGCATCCGCTTGCCGCAAAGATATTGACCCATGTCAACAATCGGATATTGATGATCATCAACACGATGAAAATTGCTGTAACGACAAAAAAATAACCATTGATCATCTTGAGATAGATGCAGTTGCACATCAAGCCGAACAGTTGAAAGATATCTCAATTGAGTATGTAGCAATTTATACATTTTTGGTTAGTTGGCAAGTTGATTTTCAATTACTCAACGAGGTACCAGATCGGTATTACAATCCCCCTCCCCCACCTGAACGAGATGTTCAGGCAATGTTTCAGTCCTTTCTTTTATAAGTTATTGTGAGCACAATCAGGTGTCTTCTGAATAAGAGGCGGCTATTGTTAGGTTACGAATGTTACACATAGAGACGAGATCTATTAGTATCCTTGAGCTAAATGTAACGTAGGTTAAATACCATACCAACAACCCTCATTATATTCTTTAACACCTTTTTTTTATAAATCATGATAACAAATGAAACATTTTGCTAGTATTTTATTATTAATTATTGTTTTTGAAGTCACTGCTCAAAAACAGATGCTCATACCTCCTACTCTGTCAGGAGAGGACGTAGAACTTGTGTTGCAGCCGGGCACTTATGAATTTTTTGATGGCATCAGTACAGCTACTTTGGGCGCAAATGGAGATGTACTTGGGCCCACTATCGTACTTGATAAGAATCAAGATGTCAATATCACGGTAGAGAACAAAATAGGAGAGACGACGACTATTCATTGGCATGGTATGCATGTATCGGCAGCCAATGACGGAGGACCTCATACGACGATTAAAGCCGGAGAGATTTGGAATCCGAGATTTACGGTTCTGGACAATGCAGCAACCTACTGGTATCATCCACATCTTCATATGAAGACCAATGACCATGTGCTTCAAGGTCTCGCCGGACTCATCATCGTACGAGATGAAGCAGAAGCAGCACTGGATTTGCCTAG
The DNA here is from genome assembly GCA_024276375.1 of Bacteroidota bacterium. Taxonomy (GTDB): domain Bacteria; phylum Bacteroidota; class Bacteroidia; order Chitinophagales; family Saprospiraceae; genus JAJRXG01. Next base: position 2,555 of record JAJRXG010000179.1, read on the forward strand.
AGATTATGGTGTTGATGATATCCCGGTTGTCATCCAGACGAAGGCTTTTGATAGTAATAAGCAAATCGTATTGGGTAAAAGTGCACTTGACACAGAGGTACTCGCCAATGCCACGAGAAGAGCCTTCTATGAAGTTCCTGCACAAGTTGTCAGATTGAGACTCTTGAATGGATCTTCGGAGCGCTTATACAATATAGGATTTACAGGCAACATGCCTTTTTACCAGATTGCATCAGACGGTGGTTTGCTCCAATCACCGGTACAATTGACTCGATTATGGCTTTCTCCCGGAGAGAGAGCAGAAATTCTCATCGATTTGTCCGATCAAGAAGGACAGAACATCAATCTGAAGAGCTATGCTTCAGAATTGCCTACGGGATATTATGGGGCTGCTCAAGTGGGCATGAATGCGATGATGACGATACCCAATTATAATTCCAACCCGCTCAATGGCAGTGACTTCAATATTTTGGAATTGAGGGTTGCGGAACCCCTTGCCACAGGAGTGCGATCTATCCTGCGTTCTTTGGTCAATGACACACCATATAATGTCAACGATGTAGATCGAACAAGGAGTATAGATTTTATGGCTCAGAGTATGGGGCCCACTTTTGCTGTGAATGGGCCTTTTGTATTTGATGGTAGAAGTTTTGATCTCGACTATATCAATCAGACGATTCCGCTCAACAACACCGAGATATGGACTTTGACAAATCATTCGATGATCGCCCACCCCTTTCATATACACGATGTACAGTTTTATATATTATCACGCAATGGAGCACCGGTCGCACAGAATGAGCGGGGTCGAAAGGATGTAGTTATAGTACCTCCACGGGGCGGAACGGTCACTTTCATTACAAAATTTGAGGATTTTGCCGATGATGAGATTCCCTATATGTATCACTGTCACATGCTCACTCATGAGGACGAAGGCATGATGGGTCAGTTTCTCGTAGTTGGAACGACCACGGCTGTCAACGATGATCTTGTCGAATCAGTAAGGATATATCCCAATCCATCATCGGGAATGGTTCAACTCAGAGGCGTGGCACAAAACATTGTAAAGCTATACAGTACAAACGGTCAGCTTTTAGAACTGAGAAGACCCACTGGCGAAGTGGAAGTATTTGATCTGTCCACCTATGCTGAAGGTATGTATTACTTCGAGGTTACAAATGCACAATATAGCCGAACATACAAACTTGTAAAAAACTGACAATGCCAACTATATCGAATGAAAGGACTTCTCAATTTACTCCAGCATTAGGCAAGGAGCATTTGACCTCTTATTACGATAAGATCATCAGATGGGCGATGCCTGAGGATGATTTTCGATCCAAATTATTGCTCCATTTATCTCCGCAAAAAGGAGAGCGGATATTGGAATTTGGATTTGGAACTGCTCAGAACTTAATCCTTGCGGCAAAAAAGGAGCCTCAAGTCAAATATCATGGGATAGACATTGATCCAAAAGCTTTGTCACTGGCGGAAGAAAAACTAAAGGGTGGATCTTACAAAAAGTCTATAACCTTAGAGTTATACAACGGCCAAAGGCTTCCTTATCGAGATGGGATTTTTGACAAGGTATTTAGTTGTTTGGTTTTTCATCATTTGCAACAAGAAGAAAAGATTGCTGCACTTAGAGAACTTCACAGGGTACTCAAAACAGGTGGGCAGATGCTAATCTGTGACTGGGGACGACCTTCCAATACGGCGAGCAATATGGGTTTTTATTTGGTTCAAATGTTGGATGGATTTTCCACTACACAAGACAATAGGAAAGGAATGATTCCCGAATATATTCGGGAATCGGGTTTTGCAAATGTAAATCATGTAGATATCATCAATACTTTCTTGGGTACGCTGCGATATACAATGGCTATAAAAGGTGATACTAAATAATATATATGATTAAGTTGAAACATATCTCACTATCTCTAATTCTGGCAGTTAGTTTTCTGCACATTGCGACTGCTCAAGGGCAAGGTAAATCGCCGAGGACAATACGCGAGATACATTTGACGATTCGAGATACCATTGTCAACATTACAGGTAAGGAGACGCATGCGATGTCCATCAATGGGTTGATACCTGGGCCAACCCTAACATTTAATGAAGGTGATTCTGCGATTATCTACGTAACCAATGAGATGGAAGAAGAAACATCGGTACATTGGCATGGTCTGTTGCTTCCAAATTTTCAAGACGGAGTGCCCTATCTCACGACTCCACCGATACATTCGGGGCAAACATTTATGTACACCTTTCCCATTATACATTCCGGTACTTACTGGTATCATTCACATACGATGTTGCAAGAGCAAAATGGCGTTTTTGGGTCTATCGTAATCCATCCACAGGAGAAAACACTGGATTATAACAAGGACTTTGTTTTAGTACTCTCGGATTGGACTAATGAAAAGCCGCTAAGTGTATTGAGAAATCTAAAAAGAGGAAATGAGTGGTATGGAAATAGGAAAGGCACTGCTACACCATTAAACCAAGTGATACAGCGTGGAGCTTTGGGTGCACAGATGAATTTCTGGAAACAGCGCATGGAGGGAGCGGACATTGCAGATATATATTATGATGCATTTTTGAGCAACGGGATGCCCCACCGCGAGTACAACGATTTTGAACCGGGAGATAAAGTGCGTGTCAGGATTATTAATGCCGCTGCATCTACCTATTTTTGGGTCACTATAGGTGGATCAACACCATTGCTTGTGGCATCAGATGGAGTGGATATTGTCCCTGTCCACAAGAGCAAAATTCTAATTTCTGTAGCCGAAACGTATGACTTTATCGTCACCATTCCTCCTAAGGGGAAATTAGAAATCAAAGGTACAGCTCAGGACGGATCCGGTTATACCACTACCCTATTGGGTAATGGCATAGCGCTTAGAGCAGAGAGAGTTGCGCGTCCGGATAAGATAGGTATGATGATGCAGATGTCCCAAATGAATATGAGAATGGGCGCACCTGCACTAAAATTCCGACCTAAAAATGATGAACCTGAAAAAATGATGAAGGCCTTTGGAATGCAAATGGATATGGATATGGGAGCTCAAGAACAAATGAAATCCATGAAACCGATGAAGAAGGATAGCGCCATTACGGATGCGGTCATGAAGCAATCTAAGAGTTCCGATGACATGTCCATGTCTGCTATGGAAGAATCCGGATCTGACACTGTTAAAATGCAGATGTCTCCTGTCAAATCTTCAGGTGAAGAAGGGATCATGAAAGAGAATAAAGAATTTGGTTACGAAGATCTCAGATCCCCGGTTTCTACCGCTTATGATGAAGACTTTCCTATAAAAGAGATATTACTCAACTTGACAGGCAACATGAATCGGTATATCTGGAGTCTCAATGGAATACCGCTCTCCGAGACTGATAAGATTAAGATAAAAAAAGGTGAAGTGACTAGGATGGTACTCAATAACTTGACGATGATGCACCATCCGATGCATTTGCACGGACATTTTTTCAGAGTTCTGAATAGCAATGGAGCGTACTCACCAATGAAACATACCGTCAATGTTCCGCCGATGCAAAAAGTCACCATAGAATTTTTGGGTGATGAAGCCGGAGATTGGTTTTTCCATTGTCATATCCTCTATCATATGATGGGTGGTATGGCACGTGTATTTAGTTATGACACACCACGCGATGAGCGATTAGAGTCTTTTCCTTTATCGACCTTAGTAAAAGAAACGGACGCGTATTATACTTGGGGCATGGTCGATCTAGCATCTCAGATGACAGCCATCAACGTAGTTTCTTCAAATATTAGGAATCAATTCAATTTCCAAACTGAATTTGGTTACAATGCAAATTTTGAGTCAGAAGTGAGCTATGAGCGTTATTTATCGGATTACACTAGGGTTTTTGGTGGTATAAATGTTGAAAATGAGAATTCCAATAGTCTAGATACGATTACAACAACATTTGTTGCGGGAATGCGATTCTTGACTTCTTATCTCTTAAATCTTGATGTTCGCATAGACAATAAATTAAGACCTCAGATTGGCATCGGTCGAAGTATGATGATTTTTCCGCGGTTATTATTGTTTGGATATTACGAATACCAAGCGGATTTCAGAATTGTAAAAGACGAAGGATTCGATAATCAATATAGAAGTGAAACCGTCTGGAGTGTAGGAACTGAATACCTTCTATCTAGAAATTTTTCTCTGATGGTAAATTATGATAATCGTTTTGGCGGAGGCGGTGGATTGACCATTAGATTCTAAACTCAATGAATAATGAAAGATTGCTGTAATACAGAATCAGATAACAAAAAAGGCATATTCAACAAGATCATATTAGTGATCATCGTGTTGCTAGTTGTCGGGATTATAACCTCTCTGGCATTGACTAAATAAAAAGTATAGAATATTAATAAATAAACACACTAAATAATAAATGAACACACGAACTTTTACATCACTCTACTTTTATTTTTGGCTGATGGCATTGGCCATCGGACAGAACTCATTACTTATCCCAGATACCTTAACAAGCTCAAATATATCCTTGCTCCTTCAAACAGGTACCCACCAGTTTTATTCCGGTACCAATACCAATACTATGGGAGCCAATGGTAGTATCTTAGGTCCTACGCTCATACTAAACAAAGGACAAGTTTATGACTTTTCGGTAACCAATCAACTGCCGGATACAACTACGATACACTGGCATGGTATGCACGTCTCCGCCAAAAACGATGGTGGCCCGCATACTACGATCGCGCCCAACGAAACATGGACACCTAGCTTTATGATTCTGGATAAAGCTGCTACGTATTGGTATCATCCCCACTTGCATCACAAGACCAACGAGCATGTTTCCAAAGGCATTGCCGGGATAATCATAGTCAAGGATGATGAAGAAGCGGCATTGACATTGCCTAGGACTTATGGAATTGATGATTTTCCTCTTGTAGTCCAGACTAAAGATTTTGATGCCAGTAAGCAAATAGTCGTTCCTTCTAATTCTGATGATATAATCATGGTCAATGCAACGATTGATGCAGCCTTGTCCGTTCCCGCTCAAGTGGTGAGATTGAGATTGTTGAATGGGTCATCAATGCGCGTTTTCAATTTTGGATTGAGTGGCAATCAAACGTTTTATCAGATCGCTTCGGATGGCGGACTGTTGGCCAACGCCTTATCACTAACCAGATTGCAGTTAGGTCCTGGTGAGCGTGCAGAAATTCTTGTTAATTTCTCCGGAATGAGTGGCAACACGGTTTATCTGATGAGTTATGCTTCTGAGTTTCCCAACGGTATTTATGGCGCCACAAATCCTGGTCGAGGAATGGGGTTGACTTTAAACGGATATAATCCCAACTCCTTGAATGGTACGGATTTTAATATCATGCAATTTAATGTAGGTGCCGCAAATGCCAATCCGGTCACAACAATTCCCAATAATCTTGTCACAGTAACACCATATTTAGAATCAAATTCCGATTTTACAAGGAGTTTTGATATGAGCCCGGAGACGATGGGATCCAATCAATTGAATGGTAATTTTTTCATCAACAATGTTTTGTTTAATGCCAATGTAATTAACGAAAGTGTACCATTTGACAATACAGAAGTCTGGGATATTTTCAACGATTCCGGAATAGCTCATCCATTTCACATTCACGACATCCAGTTCTATGTTTTAGACCGTGATGGAGTGCCTCCACCTGCTTCTGAACGAGGTCGTAAAGATGTGATCCTTGTTAAATCCCAGGAAAGAGTAAGAGTCATTACCAAGTTTGAGGATTTTGGTGGAGAGCAAGTACCATATATGTACCATTGTCACATGTTAATACATGAAGATGGTGGTATGATGGGGCAATTTCAAGTGACATGCGGAACACCACAGACCAATACATGGAGTGGGCCCGCCACCGGCAATTGGAATGACTCTGAGGCAAATTGGAGTTTGGCGCGCATTCCATCCATGTGTGACAATGTGGTCATACCGAGTGGTAAAGACGTATCGCTTAAGAGTGGAAAAATGGGATTGGCGCTAGGTCTGACAGTAGATGATATGGCCATATTGAATATCGATCCCAATGCATTATTAATTGTAAATGAAGATTAAATAAATAGAGAATTATAAATAACAACATTATGAAGATAATAACTTATGTAAGTGTTCTTGCACTGTTCTTTTTGACAAGCAATGCGTTGCAAGCCCAACATAACCATGGATCCCATGATCATAACACAGGAAAGGAGAAGAAGGCAATACCGGCAAATAGTCTGACAGAAATATTTGTTGTATATGGAAATTGCAATATGTGCAAAAAGAGAATAGAATCAAGCCTAGTGGCACTTGAAGGAGTACATGAAGCCAAGTGGGATGTGGACACCAAAGTGATGACACTAAAATACGATGACAATAAAGTAGCACTTGACGACGTAAAAAAGAAAATCGCTATATCGGGACATGATACAGACAAATATAAAGCTACAGACGAATCATATGAAGATTTGCCCGGCTGTTGTCAATATGATCGCCCTAAGAATTAAAACCATTTATTATCATTAAAAAACTATAAAAATGAAAGTTCTAAAAATTCTATTATTCATCTCAAGTCTAATTGCCATAGGAGTATTGATATCTTCTTGTGGAAACAAGAATGCTTCAGGAGATAAAACAGAAACCAATGACAAACAAGGGAAGGAATACACTTCGGCATATATCTGCCCGATGCATTGTGAAGGCAGCGGAAGTGACAAGCCAGGAAAATGCCCAAAATGCGGCATGACTTATGAGAAAAACCCTGACCACAAAATGGACAAGCCAATGGATGGCATGGTAGATCAAACCTATGCCTGCTCAATGCATCCGGAAATAACCGGTAACAAAGGCGATAAATGTTCTAAGTGTGGGATGGAGTTAACCGCAGTAGAGTCGGAAGATAATCATAGTGAACACAATCATTAAAAACAATAACAAAATGAAACTTATGAAAAATTTAGCTTTTTTATTGATCCTGAGCTTTTTTGGTTTAACAGCCTGCGATAGCCAAAAGAGTACGAAGGCAGAAGACTCCATGCATCAATCAGAAGAGAGTCACATGGATGATGGACATAGTCATGGAGATGAGGATGGAAAAGATGAGGGACATATGGATGATGGACATAGTCACGGCGATGAAGATCATCAGCACAAGGGTACATCGGAAGAGAAGAGAGATATTGCAAGTACAAGTATAAAAAACGAGAAGACCTCTGCGATCATTGAGGGCTATTTGGAGTTGAAAAATGCATTAACAAAAGATGATCAGAAAGGAGCCGTTAAGGGAGCGACATCATTGCTTTCAGCGTTTGCCGGATTTGACATGTCTTCACTTACCAAAGAGCAACATGAAGAATACATGGACATCATCGAAAATGCAAAAGAACAAGCTGAGCATATAGAAAAAAGTCCAATAGATCACCAAAGAGAACACTTTGAAGTTCTCAGTACAGATATCAACGACTTGATAGCCCTTGTAGGAACAGATAAAACATTGTACGAAACTTTTTGTCCAATGGCCAATGGAGGAAAAGGAGCCATCTGGTTAAGTGAAACTAAGGAAATCAAGAACCCGTTTATGGGAAGTAAGATGATCAAATGTGGGAAAGTACAAAGACAAATTAATTAATGAAACGAATTAGGAAAGCGATTATATTGACGTTCATCGTGTTGGTAGGAATACAGTTTATTCCCACCACTCGAAATCAAAGTAATGAGATATTGCCTAGTGATTTTCTGTTGGTTACAGAAGCCCCTCAGAATATATCTAAGATGATAAAATCTGCATGTTATGACTGTCATAGCAATAATACCATCTATCCATGGTACAACAAGTTGCAGCCGATCAGTTGGTTTTTGGAAGATCACATTCAAGAAGGTAAGGAAGAATTAAACTTTAGCACTTATGACGAATACTCCAAGCGTAAGAAGAAAAGTAAATTAAAATCGATACTAAGCCAGATTAAAGACGACGAGATGCCGCCTTCTTCCTATAAGATTATGCATAGAGATGCTAATCTATCTAAAGAAGAAAAAGACATTCTAATGAACTGGATTAGTGATATCAGATCAAACCTATAAAACATGGAAGCTAGTACTTATGAAATATCGGTAAAAAACATGGTATGTGATAGATGTATCAAGGTCGTACGACAGGAACTTTATAAGTATCGGTTCACATCATTTGATGTAGAACTAGGCAAGGTGATTTTTGATAGTCCAATCACAGATGAAGAAAAATCACTATTGCGTCAGATTCTGGAAAAAGAGGGTCTTCAGCTACTCGAGAATAGAGATAAAATTATTGTGAATAATATAAAAACATTGGTGGTTCAGAATATACATCACAACAAGTGCAAACCGGATTATCAAAACTACTCTGATTACCTTTCGGACAATTTGGGAATGGAATATTCGCAGTTGAGCAAGTTGTTTTCTGCTGTTGAATCGAGATCGATTGAAAGTTTTGTCATTGCTCAAAAAATAGAACGAGTTAAGGAATTGCTGAAGTACGGGGAAATGACGTTGTGTCAGATTTCATATGAACTAAATTATAGTAGTCCGCAGCATTTGTCAAGACAATTTAAACAAGTAACGGGTGTTACGGCTTCAACATTTAAGAGGGAAGGAAAGCGGGTAAAATTAGATACAATTTAGATATAATTATGCACAATTTAAAATTTAAATACGTACATCTTTAATAGTAGATGTAGGAGATGTCATAGTTCTTGTTGAATTAAATTATAGCTTTATATTTTTGATAATAATATAAAAATATGGTTTTTATATATCCGACATCAATGATAGAATATGGGTAAATATTCAAGTACTGTGGTTTTAGGATAAGTTATTGTGATTTTGGTAATATAATGTTAGATGTTTATGGCTAGTAGGAATGGGTAAAATCCATATTCGGATGTAGAAAAAAAAAATGATAAAAGCCAAAACGGGCATCACATGTATTAGTTATATCGTTTATATTAAAGCATAGTACTTTATACTTATTAACTGACTTGGCAAATTGAAATTTTGCGAATTTGAAGGATTTCATTGAGGAAAGGACTCTTGTGTAAAAAGAATGTATTGCAATTATAAAATGTCACCTTATTAAAAACTAACTATGAATTATTTTACAAAAGTATGCTCTGGCATTAGAGTGAGTTTGCTTATTGGTTTTGCCTTTGCATTTGCAGGAATGCTGAGTGCACAGAACAGTTCAATAACCGGAACGATAACTGATGCATCTACGGGGGAGCCATTACCATTTGCCAGTGTTTTGATCAAGAGTACGCTTACAGGGGTTTCTACAGATTTAGACGGTAACTTTGTTATTGAGGGTTTGGCTGCGGGAGATTATCATTTGACTGGTAGTTTTCTTGGCTATCAATCTATGATTAAGAATGTAAGTTTAGGAGAAAACGAAAGTGTAACACTACACTTTCAGCTTAAGAATGATGCCCAAAGTCTTGATGAGGTCATTGTTACGGCTACAGGATTACGACGAAGATTGGATATGGGTAATGCCATTACGAAGCTCAGTGTGAGCGATGATGTCAAGGAGCGCCCGGTGAGTAATGTATCGGAAATATTGCAAGGTCAGGCTGCCGGCGTTCAAATTGGATCCAGCGGTGGTTCACTCGGTATGGGATCAAGAATCAGGATACGTGGTTCAAACAGTGCATCGCTATCAAATGAACCTGTCGTTTACATTGATGGTGTATTAATAAATAATCAGGCGAATTCGATTTCGTTTGAGACCGGGGGTCAATCTCCATCGAGATTAAATGATCTCAATGCTGAGGACATAGAATCTATAGAGATCATTAAAGGTCCTTCTGCCGCGACGCTTTATGGTTCGATAGCTGCCAATGGTGTGATTCGAATCACGACAAAAAAAGGTAGTCTTGGTAAAGCGCGTTGGTCAGCTTTTACCGAAACCGGATTTGTAAATGACATTACTACATATCCTGAGAATTATCAAGCGCTCGATGCAGCGGGCAATCCAGGGTTTAATTTTGAGGTAGGAGAAGGCGGATTTGTTCACAGTGTAGTGAATTCATTCCAACCATTAAACGATCCTCGTACGAGACCATTTAGAACGGGAAGATCACTTGGCGCCGGTGTTAGTGTGGCGGGAGGAACAGATAATTTGACTTATTATTTTTCCGGCAATTTTAAGAATGGTGAAGGTGTGTTGGAGGTCAACAGTTTGTCCAGTAAAAACTTTAGAGGAAATTTTGGAGCGAAAATTAGTGATAAGTTGAAGTTGAACTTGACGACGGCATATACGAATAGTCTATTCAAGCTTCCATTGAATGACAACTTTGCTTTAGGATTGATGGGACAAGGACTCAATGGAGCTGCTGTGATTAATGTCAATGATGGTTGGGGAGAATTCACACCGCAAGAATTGTTTACAATTGATACCCGACAAAACATTAATCGTTTTACAACAGGGTTAGAAGCTTTATGGCAGGAATCCGAGAAGTTGTCATTTCGCGTGGCAGGTGGATTGGATTTCACTTCCAGATGGGACAATCAATTCTTTCCTACAGGAGAGGCTCCGGCTTTTCTAAACTACGATCAAGGAGCTAGGTTTTCAAATCGTTTTAATGATTTTGTATATACATTGGACGCGGTATCTTCCTATAAAACTACGTTCTCTGAGGATTTTTCTTCGAGGACATCAGCTGGGTTTCAATATTTGGCCAACTTATCACAGGGTACTTTTACAACCGGGTTACAATTAGTAGCGGGAAGCAATTCGATAGCTGGAGCGGCGACTACGCTAAGTAATGAGTCAACAGTAGAACAACGCACGGTAGGTGTATTTCTTGAAGAGCAAATTGGTTATAAGGACAAAATATTTGTGACCGGAGCTGTTCGTGCGGATAGAGGTAGTGCATTTGGAGCCTCATTCAAAACAGTATTCTACCCAAAGGTAAGTGCTTCATGGGTTATCTCGAAGGAGGATTTCTTTAAAGCCGGTGATGATAATTGGGTCAATTCACTGCGTCTCAGAATGGCGACCGGATCATCGGGAGTGCAGCCGGGGACAAATGATGCCCTTCGTTTTTTCAACCCTATTGCTGCTACGATTGGTGGAGAAAGTGTCACGGGAGTTTCTATCGGAGGTGTAGGTAATGCTGATTTAAGACCAGAGCAATCAGTGGAATTAGAATTTGGAGTTGATGCCAAATTATTCAACTACAGGGTAGGCTTGGAATTGACATATTTTAACAAGCAAACAAGAGATGCGCTCATATTTAGACAGTTGCCTTTATCACTTGGTGTAGGTGCAGGTCGATTTGAGAATTTAGGATCTGTAAAAAACACAGGAGTAGAAGTCGCATTGAATACACGGATCATAGAAAAGAATGATTTTTTCTTTGATCTCGATATAGTTGCAAGTTTTATAAACAATGAATTGAAACAACTAGGCGATGGGATCCAACCTGTAATTTTTGGTGTTCAACGACATGTAGAAGGATTTCCACTGGGAGGTTATTGGGATGAGGAATATACCTACAATGATGATAACAACGACGGTTTTATCAGTCAAAGTGAAGTCCAAGTAGGAGAAACCGTTTACTTGGGCACTCCATTTGCGACTACGGACATTTCATTTACGCCGGCTATTGGTTTCTTTGACAACACAATTGTTATTAGGGGTTTATTGAATTACCGAGGAGGCCAGAAACTATATAACAATACAGGAGCATGGAGAAATGGGAATAGCAACACACAAGAGTTGAATGATCCCAATGCGTCATTGGAGGGTCAAGCGAGAGCTGTGGCTTCTAAATTCTATGGTACCAATGCGGGATATATCGAAGATGCCTCTTTTTGGAGATTGCGAGAGGTATCAATGACATTCAATCTACCTCAGGACATAGGTAAGAAAGCGGGATTTGGACGAATGAGTCTTACTTTATCAGGACAAAACTTGGGTCTTTGGACGGATTATTCAGGATTAGATCCAGAAATCAGTGCTACGGGGCAGAGTAATTTTACCACTCAAGAATTTTTAAGTCAACCACCTGTCAGATCCTGGAAAGCAAGGTTAAACTTAACCTTTTAAGGATATTTGATTATATATAAATCGCATAATAATGAATACATTAATTATAAATACACAAACATTCAAAAAAATCCAACAATGGGTTTTTATTAGCTTGTTGGGAGTTCTCTTAGTGAGTGCAACTTCCTGCGATTCTCTTGTAGAGGTAACAGATCCGGATATTGTAACTCCTGAATCTTTAAATAGCCCCGCGGGTATCGAAACGTTAAAAGCAGGTTCTCTTGGTGACTTGTCTGTTGCGATGAGTGGATCTGCTGCAGGTCACGGAGCGACAACCGGACTTATCGTAATGAGTGGATTGATGTCTGATGAATATGATTATTCGGGTACATTTCCAACGAGGAGAGAAGCAGATACCCGCAATCTACAGAATGTTAATTTTAGCATGAATAGAATTTTTGGCAATCTGCATAGAGCGAGAGCCGGAGCTGAGGCGACAATAGACTTGGCTGTCAATTTTGGAGGTGTTCCGGAAGTAGAAAGTGAAATGCAAAGTTTAGTAGGATTTTCATACATTATGTTTGGAGAAACTTTTTGTTCAGGAGTGCCCTTTAGCAAGGTATCTGCAGATGGAGGTGAAATACAATATGGCAATCCTCTGACGACGGACGAAATGTTTAATACTGCTATACTTTGGTTTGATCAGGCAATATCCAGTGCTGGATCCAACTCTCGACTTGCCAACTTGGCTAGGATTGGTAAGTCTAGAGCGCTTCTCGACTTAGGACAGATATCAGCGGCAAGTGCTGATTTGGGATCTATACCTACTGAATTTGAATATAATATCGAACACTCCGTCAATAGCAGAAGGCAAGAGAATGGTATCTATATTATGAGTACTGTAAGACGTCAGTTTTCGATAGCAGATGGCAAAGGGATAAATGGTATTCAATATAGATCAGCAATGGATCCAAGGACTCCTTGGGATGGGGGTACGGCCTTCGGTCAGGATGATATTACGCTGTACTATAATCAGTTAAAATATACTTCGTCCAGTGCACCTGTGGTTTTAGCCTCAGGCATTGAAGCGAGACTCATGGAGGCTGAGGTTGCAGCAAGCAACGGAAATAACGATCAGGTTCAGAGTATCCATAATGCGTTAAGAGCGACCATCGGACTAAGTGAATTGGATTTCTCCGGAATGAGTAGCCAAGAACTTCTTTTGGCTCATTTTGAAGAGCGTGCATTTTGGCTATACAGCACAGGACATCGCCTAGGTGATTTAAGAAGGTTGGTTGATGTGTACAATATGCCTCCATCAGCAGTCTTCCCTTGGGGTGATTATTTTAAAGGAGGTCAGTACGGTACCACTCTTTCGTTTCCGGTACCTGAATCAGAATCCAATAATCCTAACTATGCGGGTTGTTTATAAAGGGATATAGACTAATGCTCTATGAGGATTTAATAAAAAGCAAGGGGCTCTATTCGAGCCCCTTGCTTTTTTTTTTTGATGCCTGAACGACCTTCAATAAGGCTTTCAAAAATGAGCCTATCTGCTACTTTTAGGCTCTTAGGATACTACACGCTATGACAAGCAAATTCACATGAGTTTATGTTGACGGAAAGTAGTACATCATATCATTCAAAATCGAAAAAAAAGTTAGTCTCCAATAGGCTAATCTGATTCCGGAGTGGGGTCAATTTTAAGAATTTCTCGGATAAAATACAACGAAAGATATAGTATTTATCAGAAGATATCGTTTTCTTGAGCGCCATATAAATTCGGATTTTAAGATAGACACAGGAAGACAATTCTACTAAATGAACCATGAATAAGCAAGCAAGCATGTCTCACTCAAAGCATACTCTTCGATTTACAACTATACTGATGTTGTACTTCTTATCAGGGGTTTCAGGGCTTGTTTTGCAGGTGGTCTGGATGTACAAGTTAGGGTTGGTTTTTGGTAATGCTTCGTATGCCACTGCTGTAACATTGGCTTCATTTTTTTTAGGGCTTGCACTTGGGGGTTGGTATGCAGGAAGGAAAGCACATAAGTTTTCAAGGTTACTACGCATCTATGGCATCATTGAGCTCATGATTGGGATATCCGCTTTCGTATTGTTATTTGGCCTAGAATATTATAAAACCAACTACCATATTGTAGTTTCAGCTTTGACCGATCAAACCGGTCTCTTACTATTGGCAAAATTTGTTTTCTCCTGTTCCCTAATAATTGTACCATCCTTTTTAATGGGAGGTACATTTCCGATTTTAGCACAATGCGTCTCAATGGAAAAGGTAGGTTTTCCACAAAAGGGTGCAATACTATATACTGTCAACACCATCGGTGCTTCATTAGGAGCTCTACTAGCCGGGTTTTATCTTCTTCCAAATTTTAGTGTAAGCCAAACTTATGGAATAGCGATCTTCATCTCTCTTGGTGTAGGCATAGGGGCTATTATCTTGGATTATATATTCCGCGCACAGGGAAGTATTAAAGAGGACAGTCTATCAAGTAAGATAATCCCCAAAGGGGTAAAACCAAAAACCAAATCAAAAAGACAGAATGTAAATTATATTCAGTATATAATTTTGGCTTTTAGTTCAGGGTTACTCACTTTGGCTACTGAGACAATATGGACTAAAGTATTTTCTCAAGTGCTACAAAATTCGGTATATTCATTTTCTGCGATTATAGTTGTATTTTTATTGTCATTGGCATTGGGAGGTGTGCTCTCATATGTACTTATAAAGTATAATTTCCATCAAAAAATAACATTAATCATTCTAATACTTCTGTCTGTTATAAGTTTGGGATACGCACCTGTAGTGTTTGCTAATCTTACTGAAGGGTTAAACTACATTTCGCCAGATGCAGACTGGTCAAATTATATGGCAAATGTATTTAAACTAGTCTTTTCTATTGTTTTCTTGCCTACCCTATTGATAGGTACAATTTATCCTTATTTATTGAAAGCCCTACCCTCTTTTGAGGGTAATCCGGGATCCATCGTTGGAACACTAATATTCAATAATTCTATAGGTAGTGTCATAGGACCTATTCTTGCGGGTTTCATCCTGTTAGAATACTTTGGTATGTGGATGAGTCTGAAGATAATTGTATTTGTCTATATATTTCTTGGCCTATGGCTGACCCAGAGTCTATCAAAAGGACAATTTAAAAACCTACTCCTCCTTGGACAAGTTCTGAGCGCTATATGGATATTATTGCTATCAAATCCCCCTTCAGTCAAAATAAATGAAAACGAGAAATTAATAGATATCTGGCAATCTACTAACGGAGTTGTAACGGTGATCAAAACAAGTGACAATCTAATCATGAGACTAGACAACTACTATACTTTGGGAGATGCTAAATCAATTGTAGTTGAGCAAATGCAAGGCCATATTCCTTTTTTGCTACATTCAGATCCGAAGAAGGTTTTGTTCCTCGGTATGGGAACGGGTATAACGGCGGGAGCGGCGCTGAAACACAATATCACCGAAGTTACGACAGTAGAATTGATTAACAATGTAATTATAGCAGCCGAAAAATATTTCAAGCCATGGACGAACAACTTGTTCGATGATTCGAGAAGCACGATCGTAAGTGATGATGCGAGAAACTATATTTTAGGAAATAACAGAAAGTATGATATAATAATAGCTGACTTGTTTACGCCTTGGCATGCAGGTACTGGTAGTTTGTATACGAGAGAACATTTTGACCAAATACGATCTAGACTTGATACCAACGGGATATTTGCACAGTGGTTGCCACTATATCAATTGACTCCAAAAGAATTTGAAATAATTGCCGCCACTATATCTTCTGTATTTGAGCAAGTGACCATTTGGAGATCTGATTTTTCGGGAAGTAAATCTTCAATTGCTCTTATTGGGCAAAAAACTACTGCGGCATTGGATGAGAGTACAGTCAACAATAGTATTAGCAAAGTCATCGATAAAGACCTGTCGGATATTGAAGCAGGAAATCATATGGCAGGATTATTTTATATTGGCAATCTCTTATCGCTTAAGGACGTACTTGACACAAGCCCCATTAATACAGATGACCAACGATTGATAGAATTTAGTGCACCTATATCCGCGCAACTTGCAAATGCCGGTAATCAATCATTTATTGTTGGCAATGCCCTAGATGAATTGCTCAGCACAATCTATACTAATATGCCGCCTCATACGGATCCTGTCTTGTCGCAGCTCGATCAAGATGAACAAAAATATGTTACCATTGGCTTGCTGTATTATAAGTATTTAATGTATAATGCTTCCAATCAACTACAGTCCGCTAGAATCATGAAAGACTCGATTGAACGTCTTGCACCACAGTTTTTGACAAGTGGGATGAAGTCTAATTAACGCTTTACCTTCCTCAGATGGTCAGCCTAGTATTCTATCGACATATTCTTCTTAATGATTCCGATATCGCTGCTGGTTCCATTGGCGTTGACAGAACAAAACAATCAAAGTAGCCACCTAGCTTATAACACTTCTCCTACTTCATTCGCACCAAACTGCAACTTTTTGCTTCATCTTCCTTATGATAATTTGATCGTGCTCATGCCCAGTAACCCGATCGCGAATCAATTATAGAGATTCGCAAAATATGATACTATTAAATTGTAATAGTATGACACTATTGACAATTTTTTGCATTAATGAGACATAGTAATTAAGCATTAGAGTTGACCTATGATTGGTTCTTTAATAATGTTTGAATCCCATGTTTGCAATAATGAGCAATATCATCGCTTTTGATGATACGGATACGCAACC
>JAJRXG010000180.1 GCA_024276375.1 Bacteroidota bacterium
AGGGATCATGAGAGCAAGTTGTTTAAGAAATTGGAGGTTGCGAAACATGAATGGGAAGAAGAATCCAAGTCCAAGCGACATCCCGTTGTTGAAGAGGATATTGCGGAGATCATCGCAATGACAACCGGCATACCGGTCAAGCGTGTAGCTCAGAACGAAAGCAACAAACTCGTTCATATGATCGATGACCTAAAGAAAGTCATCATCGGGCAAGACGAGGCCATCAATAAAATTACAAAAGCCATTCAACGCAATCGCGTTGGGTTAAAGGATCCTAAAAAGCCAATCGGATCATTTATATTTCTCGGGCCGACAGGAGTGGGCAAGACGGAGTTGGCAAAGGCCTTGACTCGATATCTTTTTGACACAGAGGACTCTCTTGTACGAATCGATATGAGTGAATACATGGAAAAATTCAGTATTAGCCGTCTGATCGGAGCGCCTCCCGGATATGTAGGATATGAAGAAGGAGGTCAACTGACAGAGAAAGTACGTCGCAAGCCCTATTCTGTTATCCTTTTGGATGAGATCGAGAAGGCACATTCTGATGTATATAACCTATTGCTTCAAGTATTGGATGATGGTCAGTTGACAGATGGTCTGGGTCGCAAAGTGGATTTCAAGAATACCTTGATCATTATGACCTCCAATATCGGTGTAAAGAAAATCAAAGACTTTGGTCAAGGGGTTGGATTTGCTACCTCGGCCAGACAAGAAGGTGCAGATCAGCATAACAAGAGTATCATTGAGAATAGCCTCAAGAAAACTTTCTCTCCGGAGTGTTTAAACCGCATCGATGATTTGGTCATTTTCAATTCTTTGGGCATGAAGGAGATTCTACAGATTGTAGATCTCGCATTGGATAAGTTATACAAACGGTTGGGAGACATGGGTTTTAGTATTAAGATGAGCAAGGCTGCCAAAGAGTTCTTAGCGGACAAAGGATATGATCCTGCCTATGGTGCTCGTCCTCTCCACAGAGCCATTCAGAAATATGTAGAAGATCCTCTTGCCGAGAAAATCCTAGCTATCGGTAACAAAGCGGGTGCCAGCTTTAAGGTAGGTTATACCAAGGGCAGCGACAAATTGAAGATCACACAAGTCGTAACAGAAAAAGAAAGTGAGCCACAAAGCAAGGAGTAGGAACTTCTTTGCCTATTATTGTATTGTTTAATCAAATAGCTATAACAGCATTACTTAGAAAACAAGAAACATTTGAGAAGAAGAAGAAGGCCTGTAATGCCTCAAAAAAGGGAGCCAGAGTATAGAATCAACCGAAATATACGCATCCCAAAGATACGACTCGTCGGAGATAACATGGAAGAAATCAGTGCTGCTGCGGGATATAAAATAGATCCGGACATTTACGACACTCGAGATGCCCAACGTTGGGCTCAAGAAATGGGATTGGATCTTGTCGAGATCAGCCCAAAAGCCGATCCACCGGTATGCAAAATCACGGATTACAACAAGTTTCTTTATGCTCGCAAAAAGAAGCAAAAGGAAATGAAAGCCAAAACGCAAAAAACCGTAATCAAGGAAATCCGTTTTGGACCCAATACAGATGATCATGACTTCAATTTTAAATTGCGCCATGCCGAAAAGTTTCTCAAAGATGGATCCAAAGTGAAGGCTTATGTTCAATTTAGGGGTAGAAGTATTGTCTTCAAAGATCGCGGCGAGCTCCTCTTGCTCAAGTTTATTAAAGAACTTGAAGAAGTCGGAAGTGCTGAAAATCTTCCGAAGATGGAAGGTCGTCGTATGCACGTCATGATCGGCCCCAACAAGAAAAAGAAGAAGTAGAATTGATCATTCAACCGATATCTCCTAATGAGATCATCATACTTTGATAGATTGCGTTGCAGTTACTGGTCTATTTGAACTGTATTGTTTTGACCGGAGATATACTTGTAACCACTTTGCTTGGAATAATCAAGAATACCAAAATCGAAGTGATTGTACCTACATTAATCCAGATCATGGTGGGTATGTCAAACTGAATCGGCACTTCGCTGAGGTAATAGTATTCCTCGCTGAGCTTGAGAACACCTGTATATTTCTGAATAAAACAGAACAACAACCCCAACCCATTGCCGATCAGCATACCGTAAATAAGTACTCTCGCCGCATGATACAAAAATATCTTTCGTATAGACCAATCTTGCGCTCCGAGTGCTTTTAAGATTCCGATCATCTTCGTGCGTTCCAATACAAATATCAACAGGCCTGTAATCATATTGATCAAGGCTACAAGAATCATCAACGTGATGATCACATATTCATTGATATCTTGAAGTTCCAGCCATTCGAAGATCTGATAGAACTTTTTGCGTACAGATTGACTATAGAGATTACCGGGCAACAACTCAAAGTATATATAATCCGATATCATGTCCATATCTTCTAAGTTGTCCACCGATACTTCGATTCCACTTATCTCATCCTCCTTCCAGCCCAACACTTCTTGCAATATCGCCATATCTACAATTGCAAACGCCTTGTCATACTCAATGAGCCCTGTCTTATATATACCGACAATCTTAAACCGCTTTTTAAGAGGTTGTTCGTCCAAGACAAAGTTGACGATCAGCGCCTCTCCTACTTGTTTATTCATGCGTTCTGCCGTCGTCGCAGAAATCATGATATCACGGGACGCTTGTTCTTCTCCTGAAGGTTGGATGGTCTGACCCGAATGCAGAAAGTCCATCATACGCTCTTGGGCATATTGAGGTTCGATCCCCCTGAGCATGACCCCTTCAAAAATCTTATTGTCTGTCAAAATTCCATTGACGATTATAAAGGGTTCTGCTCTTTTGACACCTCCAGAAGAAGTCAGCACCGGAGGCACTTTTTGCGGACTTCTTACACTCGGGGGTCTGGCATAGGTGATCCGATTGATACTCCTCAAGGTATCCAATAGATCTTCATCTCTCTCAAATGGGATCGCTTCAAATCGATCACCGGATTGTCCGTCGGCGATCTGAATATGCCCCCAAAAGTCAAATACCTTAGCTGAAATCTCATTTTTGAAGCCCTTGATGACATTGGTCGTTATAATCATAACCATCATACTGAGCGCAATAGCTCCTGTAGTAATTTTGACAATAAGACTCGAAAAGCTCTTGTCCTTTCTGCTCGATATTCGATCAACGATAAAGCGCTCTAAATTCATTATACTGATTCAACTACAAGAGTGTCACGCAAAGCTACCATTTGCATGGTCAATCGGAAGAAATTTATCTTAGTGGTGTTTAATTTAGCCCAAATACCACAATACAATTTACGATCGAAACTTAGACCCACACGACTCCTGAAAATATAAAGTACTTTTATCTCGTATCGTAGCACGTGCAATTCCCATGCATTTCAATACTTTTGTGCATATCAGAAAGATAGGCAGATGAACTTTGTAGAAGAATTGAAGTGGCGGGGTATGCTTCATGACAGCACTCCAGGGGCGGAAGAAGCATTGGCACGGGGTATGAATACCGGATATATAGGCTTTGATCCGACAGCTCGCTCCTTGACCATCGGCAATTATGTTCAGCTGATGGTGCTCACCCTCTGGCAGCAATCGGGACATCAACCCATATATCTCGCGGGAGGAGCCACCGGACGTATCGGTGACCCTTCCGGAAAAGACAAAGAACGTCAACTCAAATCGTATGAAGAATTAGATCAAAATCTCGTCCGGCAACAGCAACAAGCACGTAAGTTTCTCAACTTTGATGATGGAGAGAACAAGGCATTAATGATCAATAACTACGACTTTTATAAGTCAATGAACATCCTAGACTTCCTCCGTGATGTCGGCAAGAATCTAACTGTCAACTATATGTTGAGTAAAGATTCGGTCAAAAATCGCTTGCAATCGGGATTATCCTTTACAGAATTTAGTTATCAATTGCTTCAAGCTTATGACTTTCTGTGTCTCTATCGACAGTACAATTGTACTTTTCAGATGGGGGGATCGGATCAGTGGGGCAATATCACTTCAGGTACAGAATTCATCAGACGCAATATCCCGGGATCCAAAGCCTATGCCTTGACAGCACCGCTCTTAACCAAAGCCGATGGGAAGAAATTTGGCAAATCCGAAGAAGGCAACATATGGTTAGATCCGGAGATGACTTCTCCTTATAAATTCTATCAATTCTGGATCAATGCCGACGATGCAGACCTCACCAAATACCTAAAAACCTTCTCCCTAAAATCACACGAAGCCATCGAGGCACTCATTGCAGAAGAAGATCCCCGTATCGCCAAAAAAGAACTCGCCGCGGAAATGACCATCCGCATACATAGCCATGAGGCTTATGCTTCAGTGCTTGATGTCTCCCAAATACTTTTTAATAAGAAAGCCACTGCCGATCAATTGAGATCATTGTCCCAAGAAACCTTGTCCGCAATCTCTCGAGAAATCCCCAATCCACAACTCCTTGGAGACCTGATTGCAGGAGGTATTTCTGTGGTGGATCTCCTGACAGAAGGAACGCATATATGTTCCTCCAAAAGTGAAGCTCGAAGAGCATTAAAAAACAACGCCATATCCATCAACAAAGTAAAGATCTCAGATCCCGATACCCTCATCAACATAGATGATGCCCTTTATGGCAAGTATCTCATGATAGACAATGGCAAGAAGAACAAGTATCTGGTCTCCATGATTGAGTCATAGTAATGTCAAAAAAAAGATTTGTAATCGGAGTGAGCGGAAGAAGTGGTAGTGGAAAATCTACCCTTGTCAACCGCATCATGCAATACTTTGGAACAGACAATATATGTCTGCATACAATGGACAATTACTATCTGCCACGAGCACTTCAGATATGTGATGAAAACAATTACCACAACTTTGATCTGCCCACTTCGATTATGAGAGAAGCTTTTGCTATAGATCTAAAACAGCTGAAAAATGGAAAGATCATAACCCTCCGAGAATACACGTTCAACAATCAATCTAAAGATTCGTCGATTACCATTAACTCCACTCCTATCATACTGGTCGAAGGACTGTTTGTATATCACTTTGATGAAATACGAAACGCATTGGATTATAAAGTGATGATGGATGTATCATTTGATATCTGCTATCAGCGCCGATTAAAAAGAGATCAATTGGAACGCAATTATAGTGTAACAGAAATCAACTATCGCTTCAATGCTCATGTAGAGCCCGCATACCAATCCTATATACAACCCTACGAAAAAGAGTGTGATCTTATGATCCGCAATGAAGCTTCATTTGAATCCGGGTGGAATGAAATATTGTCCCTGATCCACGAAAAAATCCGATAAACAGCTACAATTTCATATAGCAATCACACAAACTCTATTGGAAAGAAGTTTTTATTGGGATTCCTACTGATTTACCTCCGTGGTACTTGCGAGTATATCATCATCATCCTGTTTTAATACCTCCATCATAAATAGCCCCGGAGGTCAGATTTTCAAACAACTCTATACGACTGAGCAAAGGTATCTTGGGTTTGATATGATCCCAGATCCATACGGCGATGTTCTCACATGTAGGATTTTCCAATCCCTCGATATCATTCAGCAGTGTATGATCTAACAGATCAATAACCGGAGATATCCCACTCTTTATATCCGCAAAATCGATCACCCACCCAAAATGCGGATCTATCTCTCCTTCGAAAAATAGTGTCATCCGATACGTATGTCCATGGACATTCTTGCATTTGTGTCCCTCCGGTACATTGGGCAAAAAATGAGCAGCATCAAAGTTAAACTGTTTAAAAATAATCATTGCAGTGGTATCTTATGAAAAATAGCTCCCAAAAATGAGTAAGTGACTCAAGGTGACTTAGATAAATATATCGTAAGTCTATCAGTAAATTTTCTATACTATTTGGGCAAAGCTAATAAGAATTTGATCCGAGGTTACTATTCAG
>JAJRXG010000181.1 GCA_024276375.1 Bacteroidota bacterium
AAGAAAGTTTAGAAATTGAAGTTTTCATAAGAATTGTATTTAGTAATGCAATAATAAAAACCCAATATACAATATACAATATACAACTTTTGGGCGAATTATTTTGCTTCGGCCGTTTGTTTTAAGGTAAAACCCTTAGTGGGTGGTGTGGTTATAAATTGTTAAAGGGGCATTCGTGAAGGACAATGCATGGAACATATTCATCTGTAGTGCATAAGGTGTAACGAACGTTCGGGTCTATCAGAATCGAAAACAATCAAACACCATATGATCTTCATCCTCATCGTACTTGTCCTCGTTCAGCAGACAGATGCCATCAGGTGATAGGAAGTTAAAGAATCTTCGATATTTCCATGGTATCTTGATTTCTTGTTCCTTGTTGAGATTCTTGTCTAATACGATGAGATAGGGATACTTGAATGCGTCTGTACGTTGTCTGAATTCCTTGACGGGAGCATAAGCCATGCGGTAGTATTTGTCAACAGAATTATTTAATACTAATTCATAATGCATCACTTTTTTGCTTGCTGAAAAATCGGAATAACAGTATTTTGGCATTCTGAGGTACACACTCCGTATGACGCGATTCGATCGGTCTCATTCTTTTTCTTTATATTACCTCTGCAAGCAAACCAACCAAATATGAATACGCATGCTGTTTACGGACCTGATGGTCAGAATATAACTTATTGGCTTCCGGAATCTGTTGCTGAAGTTGTTCAGTTGGTCGATGATGCTCAAGCCAACCAAGAGATCATATGCCTTAGAGGTGCTGCGCATTCGTTTCCATTGATCAATAGATTGGAGATGCAGTCAGAGCAAGGCAAGAATTATAAGTTTGTGATGCTCACTGAAATGAAGGAAGTCAAGATTGATAAGGAAGCTAGGAGCGTAATAGTACAGGCGGGGTGCAATTTGGGAAGAGACCCTTATGATCCTGTACAAGTATCCAATATTAGAAACTCTCTTCTATATCAATTGGATCAGCAAGGTCTGGCGATCCCAGATCTGGGAGGCATTACGCACCAGACAGTAGGAGGATTTATTTCTACAGGTTCCTCTGGCGGTTCTACGACATATTCTTTTGGAGACGGGATACAATCCATCGACATTGTGCAATTTGTAAATGGAAAGGCACAGCTTGTGACTTATAACAGACCCAAGGATGATAACAACTTGGATGATCCATTCTATGGGATTGGTGTCGGACTAGGATTAATGGGCGTCATCGTTTCAGTTACTTTTAATTGTGTAGATAAATTTTATATCCGTGGCAATGAGACAACTTCACACGAGGATGATTGTGTGTTTAGTTTGATCAAAAAAAAGGATGTCCAAGGAAAATTGAGCATTGAGCAATTTCTAAGGAAAACTGAATACACCCGTATGCTTTGGTGGCCCCAGAAAAATGTCAATAAAGTTGTTGTGTGGCAAGCAAAACAAGCTACTGAACAAGAGGCAAAGCCATTAAAACCTTATAAAGAAGCGCCATACATCCTTGGTAGTCCACTGCCGGCTACTGAAGGTGCCAATTTGTTGTTTACTGCTATTGGCCAATGGCCATCTTGGTTTGATGGTTTTTTTGGGCAATTGTGGTGGGCTAAATATTTAAAACCATTGCTTAAAAGGTATTTTTATCCAGAAGTGCTACCTAAAGCATTAAGTTTATTTATTACGGATGGAGTTCAGAAATTTTCTGATATAGGGTGGAAAGGTTTGCCAATGGACAATCAAATGAACGACAAACTCTTTCCGGTCAAGTTTACCGAATTGTGGATCCCCATCGAGAGGGCTCAGGAGGTTTTGAGTACATTAAAGGATTTTTATGTAAAAGGAGGGCCAAAGGCTACACGAGCCTTCACGACTGAAATATACGCGGCAAAGCAAAGCAAGTTTTGGATCAGCCCGTCTTATGGTTACGATGTAATACGAATAGATGTATTTTGGTTTGGGACAGATCATGCTGTGATTGGGGATTACTATGAGCAATTTTGGTCTCTTTTAGCACAATTTGATTTTAGACCGCATTGGGGCAAATATTTACCTCCGCCAGATGGAGCTCAAGGGATCACCTATATTAAAAGTAAATATCCCAAATGGAAGAAATGGGAAGATCTCAGAGCTTCAGTAGATCCGGAAGGCGTCTTTCTCAATGATTATTGGAAATTGCAACTAGGACTCAAACCGATAGACTGACTCACATCATGGTAGCGATCAAGAGAAATTGGGAAAGAATAATCAACATAGGTACGGGTCTTACTTTTGATATTCAGGAGATTAAAAAAGTGCGTCTGGTCAATAGTATCTCACTGATTGGGATATTGGCCTATGGTTTATGGGCTATCACATATGCTTTTGATGGGATTGGGATTACTTCTTTAGAAGCTACTGCTGCCATGGTGCCATTGCTAGTTGTACTGTATATCAATTCTCGAGGTTGGTTTTTATTTGGAAGATATTTTCATTATTTCTCCACATGCTTGAGTGTTGTGTACTTTGGCATTGCTCATGGAGCTAAGGATGGAGCCGAGTATTTGCTGTTTGTAACATGTATTTTTGGACTAATGTATTTTGAAAACAGGATCACTCTGGGGATACTGTTTTTATTCAATCTGGTATGTTTTTGGATTATTAAATATTCATATACAGTTATGGATCCCCTTGTGGACAGTGGCAATACACTTTACACACCCAATATCATTTCGGCATTTGTAGTATTGTTCTTTATTGCTTATTACTTTAAAATGGAGAATGCACTACAAGAAAAACTATTGCATGATCACAATGAGATACTTCAAGTAGAAAAAGAAAAATCAGAAAAATTACTACTCAATATATTGCCATCCAAAGTAGCGGAAGAATTGAAAAAAACCGGAACTACCGTCCCGCAATTATTTCAAATGGCAACTGTAGTTTTTACTGACTTTTGTGATTTTACCAAGATATCTCAGACCATGTCTCCAGTTGAATTGGTAACTGAGATCAATGATTACTTCACAGCTTTTGATGAAATTGTTTCTAAGTATAATATTGAAAAAATAAAAACTATTGGAGATGCATACTTATGTGTAAGTGGGATTCCTGTTCCCAATAATTCTAATCCAGCAACCGCAGTAAGAGTTGCCATAGAATTTCAAGCACATGTACTTCAAAAAAAAATGATTGCCTCTAAGCAAAATAAAGTGGGTTTTGACATGAGGATTGGTGTTCATACTGGACCAGTTGTGGCGGGAATAGTTGGAAAATCAAAATTCGCATATGATATATGGGGCAATACAGTCAATACCGCATCTGTACTTGAGTCATTATGTACGCCCGGAAAAATCAACATTTCTCAATTTACTTATGAAAAAATCAAAGATTACTTTGACGTAGAACCTCGGGGCAAAGTTGAAGCAAAGCATATAGGGATGATTGATATGTATTATGTCCGGAAGAAGGGCACGGGCGGTTAGCAGTTGCACACAATGTATGCTCAATACGTATAGATGTATGCAGAAGCATCTATTTTTGTCTGCTTAATATTGTGGTGCCATATGATCATTCGTTATTTGATTTTAGTATTTGCCCTTATATCAGGGCTTACAAACCTCGAAGCTCAGTTGAGTGGCGTTGTACGAGATAGTGACGGTGTGCCGCTATCGTATGCGAGTATATATATTCAGAATACTTCTATCGGCACCACAACCAATGCCGATGGGGCTTATCACTTTGATCTTACACCAGGAGACTATACCTTGATATTTCAATTTATTGGATTCAAAACAGAAGTTCGTAAGATCCTATTGAACGGAGCACCAATCCAACTTGATCTTGTCATGCATCCACAAGCCACCTTGCTGAGTGAAGTTGTGATAGCTGCCGATGCAGAAGATCCGGCCTATGCGATCATCAGAAAGGCGATTGCAAAGCGTTCATTTTATAAAAATTATTTTCCTCGTTACAGTTGTGATGTATATGTCAAGGGACATCAGAAGGTGAAGAATGTACCTGATAAATTTATGGGTCAAGAGATTGGTGATTTAGATGGTGCGCTCGACAGCAATCGGCAGGGCATTGTGTATCTCTCAGAGTCGATTAGTTCACTCCATGTCGATGGAGATCAATATAAAGAGATTGTTACATCGTCTAAAATCAGCGGAGATGATCGTGGTTATAGTTTCAATAGCGCTCGGGAGATGGAGTTTGATTTTTATAGTAATACCATTGACTTAGAGCGTCAGATGGTTACTCCTATCGCTGACAATGCGTTCAATTTTTATAAGTATCGACTTGAAGGAACGTTTGAGGATGAATCCGGACTTACGGTCAATGAGATATCGGTTATTCCCAAACACAATACTGATCCGGCCTTCTATGGAAAGATCTATATCGTTGAAGACCTATGGAGTATTCATTCATTGCAATTGAGTGTCAACTCGAGTGGTAGTAAGATCTATGTATTGGACACATTGACATTCACTCAGATTTTTATCCCCATTGCGAACACGGAGGGCAGTGCATTATTTACCAATACGATAACATTTGGGCTGACTATTTTGGGGGTTAAATTTTACGGAGAGTTTTCGGCTGTGTATAGTGATTACGATATGATGCCCCGGTTTAGCAGCGGATTCTTTGATGCATATGTACATATAGTAGAGAAGGAATCGAGAGATCGCGATAGTACATACTGGGAGTCGGTGCGTCCACTGCCATTGACACTGGAAGAATCGCGGGATTATGTACGACGGGACAGTATTGCGGCGGTTCGAAAATCGCCAATGTATATGGATAGTGTCGATGGTCGTCACAACAGGTTGGGTATCGGAGTGCTGATAGGAGGCTACAATTATAAGCGTCGTTCCAAGCATCTATATTGGAGTGTATCTTCTCCATTGACCTCGTTGCAGTTCAATACAGTGCAGGGATATAATGGAACACTTAAGATTGACGGTCGCAAGTATTTTGATGAGGATGAGACGCGGCGTATACTGTTTGGCGTTTCTGCCAATTACGGGTTATCGGAAGGCAAAGTAAGAGCTAAGGGATTTATCACATATCGACCATCTAGGATCAATATCGGTGAGGTAACCTTGAGTGGAGGTAGTGATATACCACAATTTAATATGGCAGAGCCTATAAGTGCTACGGTCAATTCTCTTTACTCTTTGTTTCTCAAGGACAATTATGCCAAATTTTATGATATCAAGTTCTTACAGCTACGACATTTTCATGAACCTTTCACGGGAGTGTATTTGTCACAGACACTTCGATGGGAAGATCGGCGCACCCTAAGAAATAGTACGGATTATAGTTTCTTTTATAAAGAGGATTTTATACGACCCAACCATCCACTCAATGTCCAGAATAGGGTAGAGCTCTTTGATCCCAACCAACTATTGAGACTTGATCTCAATGCGACCATTCGCTTTGGTCAGAAGTACACTTTGTTTCCGGATCGCAAGTTTAGCCATGGTGCTACAGGACCTCGGTTGCAACTTACTTATTCGGGAGCTTTTGATATTGGTGGAGCTGATGTGTCTTTTCACAAGATTGCTGCTTCACTTGACGACCAATGGAGTGTGGGTGTCGGAGGTCGCTTCCAGTGGTATGTCAATGCGGGCACATATGTATCTACAGGATATACGACTTTCGCGGATTACCGCCACTTTATGGGCAATGAGATTTTTTTTACAAAGGATGCGGGGTATCGGCGTTCTTTTATGTTATTGCCATACTATGAATATAGTACGGACGGCACGTATTTCCAGACGCATCTGCAGCATCATTTTGATGGATGGATACTGGATCGGATACCAGGATTGAGGTCATTGGGATGGAGTCTGGTGGCGGGAGCTAAGTACCTAGATACTTCGGACAAACCCGCATATGCAGAGTTTCACATGGGGATTGATAATATTGGATTGGGTCTTTTTCGATTGATTAGATTGGATGGCGTCGTCTCGTTCAGCGAAGGGGCATCTCGATGGGGCGTCCGGATGGCATTGGGTTTTTGATTGATATATAAGGAGGGCTAGGTTGAACCGATGGTGATACACGTCATCTTTATAGGTGATTCAAATCATTTTTTCTCAAGGATCTTGGCTTTACATTTGAAGTACAGTATGAAACGGATTGATTGTTCTACTTCGATTGTAGAGGTTCATGACAAGAACGACGGTGATGAGTGGGTCTTGGCACGAATTTGTGAGTTGAAGAAGTCATCTATCACATAGGAGAGTGAAATCAATTGTCTGCATTTGATCTATAAGAGTAAGTAAGAGTTGATAGTAAGTGATGTTTTTTAGTGGATGTGAACCATAGGGTTTTGCATCCACTTTTTTATTTTTTTGGATTGATTGATTTCAAATATTATAAACACTCCGATAAGAAGATACTCTA
>JAJRXG010000001.1 GCA_024276375.1 Bacteroidota bacterium
CGCATACTTTCGTAGAAGTCCTTCTGATGAAGGCAACAAGGAGAACGAGCGCTTCCTCTTGGCTATTTATTTTAGCATCTCAGGGATTCAATTTATTGTCAACGGGGTCTTTCCCGTTGCTACATATCATACGAGGAGATATATGGTTAAAGATTGCCCAACCGTTTGCCGTGATTTGGGATGGGTATTCAGGACAGCATTATTCTTTATCTGTTCGTATTGATGGGGCATCTCTTGAAGATTTATTACTGAATGAGAGGAATCAATTGGTGCGGCAAACATATCTAATTCATTACCGATTGATTCTTGATGTACTTTACGAGCAAGGTGTTTTATGGGGTGATATGAGTCCTCGTAATATTCTTGTACAACGAACAAAACAAGATATCACTTATCATATCTTTGATTTTGAAAAAACTCAGGTTATGGACGAATCAATTTCTACCGAGAAGCGAAGGGAACATTGCCGAGGCCAGATTTGTGTAGAGGAGTTTGGTATTATTTGTACACCAGATGAGGTTCAAGAGTGTTTTCAAGGCTACTTTAGCCCAGAGGAGTGGGATTTTGAATCAGAAGAAGCCTTGTCATTTCCCCCACGTCCAGAAGTTGCCGACATTCTAAATGGGCGGGGTATCCATAATGTTACGCTTGGAGAGTACAATCAAACAGACCACGAAATGATGAATGCGCGTATTCCCGATATTGATCCGGTTACAGGAGAACGCAGATTTCCTGGCCTGCTCAACTTTAAGGTTGAGCATTATCTTAGTTGTGCTGGTTATGATGATGCTGGAGACTATGAGCGCAAAACAACTGAAATATTAATTGCCGCCAAACGATATGATTGTTTTGATACCATTGTTGTTTTATTAACTGAAGTTACCAATCAGGTTGAGTCAGCTTTTCTCAAAGCAGAATTTGAGAGCATTCTGGAAAGAAATTCAACAGGGTATATAACGCCACCACCACGAACTGTTAAGATGCTGGTGCATATTATTGATGAACTTTACCAAGCTCGAAAACAAGAGGATTCTTTTCGGAATTTATCTACCAAATGGGTACTTGAAGAAAGAGGAATAGTTTAATGGAATCATTCAACCAGTATATACAGAACCAAATTACAGTAATAATGGATGAAATAGTCCGTTTGGGTCCAACCCAGTTCCGTTTAGTGAGCAATATGTCCGAGTTCCCAGCATTACGCTATTTCAGTAAAACTGCACGGACACCCTATCAAGATGAGGAAACTACATTTGAATTATGGTGTGTATCATTGGAAAAAAGCTCTCTTGATCAGGAATATATATTATCCCATATTGATCGTACCTATCGTGGAAATAGTTTTTTAGATGGATATTATGCGACGGATCATTTTGGTTCACCTGTTTATCTTGTTACCTGCGGGCAACGTTTTTTTGTATTTGGTGAACAGTTGGAACGAGTTGTCTGGCCTTATTTTGTGAAATACTTTCTCATGTTACATACCATACAAGGCGAAGCATTACACCTTAAAGGTGCAGCTTGTGTAATTGGAACATCTGGTACACTTATACTTGGTCGGGGAGGAACTGGAAAAACGGTTTTTCTTACTCAACTATGCCAACATGGAGCAGGATTCGTAACAAATTCTCATGCTATCATTAAAGATGGTCAGATAACGGGCGTTGCTAGTTCAATACGTATACGCTCTGGTCCGTGGTTTTTCGATTTGATAGATAAAGTAGAGCAAAATCCGGCTCTTAAAGCTGGGGAAATTATCATTGATCCTTACGATGTATTCGATATCCACATTTATGATTCAGTGGAAATAAAGAATTTGTGTATTATCGACTTTCAGCAACCTGGCCGCCACGTCATCAAAAAACTTTCTGAACAAGATGCATATAATTATGCTGAACAATTTTCTTTGGCAATTAATGTGTATCGTTTAGAGGAAGATTTATTAGATCTGTATAAAGATGACTACAAACAATTTACTCAAGTATATAATAAAATGAAAAGCCGACTCAAGCAGATCGTACAGCAAAGCAATTGTTATTATATTAGCAGTGATATGCTTGATCCGACATATCGAAATGAGATTTTTGACTTACTCTCGATATAAGTGAAACGGAGTGTTTCTTGATGCCATTAAATAACATTATTTTATTTTCTGATTTAAGTGTATTGCGTAACCAATTACTAGAGAAAACAATTGTATTAGGGACTGGTTGTTTCGATTTGCTACATATTGGGCATTTATATTTTCTTAAGGATGCACAAAAACAAGGTGATGTCTTGGTAGTGGGTGTGAATAGTGATTATTCAGTAGGCACGATTAAAGGGCCAGATAGACCAATCATCAAGGAAGATCAGCGTGCCGAACTTGTAGGGGCGTTCCGGCATGTTGACTATGTATTTATCTATGATGATGTAGTTGCAGATGAATGCATTCTCACTTTGAAACCAAATGTCTACGCTATTGGTGAAGAAAGTGTCGATGCTTATCCTAGTGAACTTGCTGCGGCAAACCATACTGGTACAAGTATACATATTGTGAAACGAGTACCATCTGTATCAACTACATCCGTTGTTATGAATATTCTGGATAAAAGCAACGTCTAAATATTCACTATCGGGGAATAAATAATATGATCTGTCATCGGGAAGATAGCCTTGATAAGTTTTTTGAAGCATTAGAGCAAGAAAGAGAAGCTAGAAAAACAGACCTGCTTAACAATGCGGAAAAAGAGCAAAATCGACTTAAATGGATAAAGTTCCAACAAATCATAGAAAGGGACTGGTGGCCTGTTATAAACGAATATCTGCGTGTACTTGGAAAACTCTGGTTTGGTGATGAGATGCGACTTAAAGGATCGACTTTTCGAAAGGAATTGATTGCTATTCCTGCTTACATAGTTGCACATAAAATATACGGTCCAATGGCTATATTCTGGGTAGCACAAAAAACTTGGGAAGAGAGAGAAGCACCTTTTACCAATAGAGAAGAAATCGTTAAATCTAAAACAGAATTGATCAAATGGGGCTATAGATGTCGAGTTACTATAAAAGATGATGGACAATATCATTTTCAAGATGATGCACATAATGCCCAAATACAATTTGATGTTGATGAACAAGTAAATCAGGAACGATTTCAGGATATATTTGCTAATGTGTATTACAAATATCGACATGGTTCAAACAAGGGCAAGAAAAGCCTAAAGTTCCTTTACAGTGTTTGCAAACATATTTAAGACGCTATGCGAATTCTGAGTTGTGTACAGGAGTAGATTCGCCCAAAACCCATAATGTGGTTACAAAATGTACATACAAGACTGTAAAGATGATATATGTCCAAAGTCAATTACCACCACCAAAGGTGGTGGCTTGTAGTGTTGCACCTAGAAGGTGCGACCTCACCGCTACTAATCGAACAACTTACCTTGGATGGCTTCGAGTTGCTTTTCCTGCTTCTCTTGCCACTTTACATACTGGC
>JAJRXG010000182.1 GCA_024276375.1 Bacteroidota bacterium
TCTTTACAATCAATTTTGCAATCCCCCCCCCCACAAGATCCAGCCTGATAAGCAGACTCCTCAATAACATCCATTGTGGTGATTACTGTCTAAACATATCATCAGGACGATAGATTATGTCTAACGATTGCAAGATATAGCATTTTCTTGATAAGAACCAAATGGGGGGGGGCATTTTAGCATATATAATATTCTGTATATCTCTACTCATACCAATAGATCTTTACAACTGGCCTACTTTTCGATTGGGTTCATTTTAGAGGGGTCAGCTTGCGATATTCGGGGGGCAATGCTGCAATATTATACAATAGCAAAGGAAGGGGCAACAGACAATGCGTTTATAGAGCGCTTATCTTATGGAGAAGTGTGAAATACGAGAAAGTATATATGGGTGCATTTTATGAGAAAAATTCTCGAAAATATTGATTCTGATCTTTACGTACAATACTAACTACTTTTGAATCTAGCGATTTTTTATTAACGAACACCCAGCATACCTCATCTATATGACAAGGGCCAATGGTTAAGTAATACTTCTCTAACTCATAAAACCCATATAAGCGCAATATTCCTTGGTACTGGTTAGTCTAATTATGAATATAGGCTAAGTCCTTAGACTCATTGCCCAAGATGAATTTTTCACCAAAATCAAAGATAAAAACTTGCTTACACCATCCGTTAGTGTGCCACGAGGTGGTGCTACTCCAGTGGGTGAGAATCCTGTCAGCGAAATTAATCAAGCGAGTTTTCATAAGCTCTTATCGCCTTAAAGACCTTCCTTACGGTAAGAATCTGTTCCTTGTTTTCGTGTATGCTTTGATTGGTAAAGAATATTGTACCCAAGTGAGTTTTTGGGTTGAAGAACATATTGGTAAACACGCCTGGGTCTGCACCATTATGACCGATATGTTTACGTTTATTAAAAGAGAAAAAGATACCATCTTCATGCTCTTGGAGTACAGCATCGGGAGCGAGGAGGGTCTGATAGGATGTTGGTGATAGTAATTTTCCTTTCCCCAAGTACCCTGAGATGATCTCTTGGAGATATAGAATGATATCGTCTATACTGGTTATAAAACCTCCATCAGGATAAGTATTGAGGGCGTATAGAGGCATCGGATACCCATAATCAAGATAACAAGTGGCAAAGTAGCTCATATCTACTTCACTCTTAAACCAACCCGAGTTGTGCATTCCAAGAGGATCGATGATATATTTTTTGCAATATTTATTAAAAGGCATTCCAGAGGCATGCTCAATCACCAAGGCAGCTAAACCAGCTCCAGTATTGCTATACTCATATTCTTTGCCGGGAGCTTTTAGGGAAAAATTCTTCTTGCTGTACATCGATCCTTCTGTATTGAGGAGCTGAAAGAGGTAGTCGTTGAGTGGCCATTTTTTGTTTTTCTTAGTTTGTGTAAATTCCTTCTTGTGGTCTTTGGATAGTTTTGATTTATCAAGTGTTGGATTGTGAAGAAAGTAGTAATCGGTTTCCCAGAAGATATCCGAGTCAATAATTCCAGATGTATGCTGCGATAGAATCCTTAGAGTTATCGCAGTATTTGGATATCGTGGATGTTCTATCTTCCAAGGAAGATACGAGTTGATATCTTCATCGAGATCTACTAGGCCTTGTTCCACCGCTTTCATGATACATACACCGACTAATGTCTTAGATACAGAGCCGATAGCGTGGATTGTTCTGGTCGAATATTTTTGTTGATTCTCCTTATCAGCATATCCAAATCCAGCAGAAAAATATACTTTTTGATCACTCACAATCGCTACTCCAAATCCTGCTATATCCGATTGTTGAGCTATATCTGAGAGCTGACGCATCAATTGTTCTTCTGAATTCTGAGCAAGCAGTAGAGCATCAACACCTGATAACTGGATACAAAGCAAACAAATAGAAAGGTATAGAGATCTCATATGATAGTAGTTTAGTCAGTATTGCAGCCTATGGATATCATCGCTACGTTGTAAAGACTCAAAAGAGCATCAGAATGTAACACCATTCTTTGTAAAAGAAAGTGCTCCTTACAAGTTATATGTAAGGAGCACCCTATTAATCTGATATAAATCCGCATTAGCCTAATACTAAATGGGAGCTTGAGCTTAGCACATATCTACTTCATCCAATATCAATTCTTTGATGTGAAGTGCGTCTCTTACGGCTGCTTGACCTGCTACGATTCTGGCGACGGGTACACGATAGGGTGAACAACTCACATAGTCCAAGCCATGATCATGGAAGAACTGTATAGATGCTGGATCTCCACCGTGTTCTCCACAGACACCGACGGGCATTTTAGGTTTTACACTTTTGGCTTTGCGGACGCCCATGGCGATCTGAGCGACATATACATTGCCATATGATATGGCTTGCATGGCGAGGTCTTTTTTGCCTACACGCTTGCCTGCTGCCGCAAATTTTGCAGTGGCAGCAGTAGGTGTTGCTTTGGACATCTGGCCACCAGTATTGGAGTACACTTCGGTATCTAGAACGAGAACAGTTACATTTTTGCCGCTAGCCAGTGCATGATCTAATCCGGCAGATCCAATGTCATAGGCCCATCCATCTCCTCCGATAATCCAGATGCTCCTTCTTACGAGGTGATCTACTAGAGACATGAGTTCTTTGGATTTTGGGGAATCCATTTTCATCAGCAGTGTCTTTAACTTCGCCACTCTATAGCGTTGATACACTATTTGGGATTCAAGAATCTGTGATGCATTCATGATGTCTTCCACCAGATTGTCATCTAAAGTATCTAACAACAGCGCTCTGGCAATCTCTGTGTGCTTATCAACGGTCATCCGCATCCCCAAGCCGAATTCTGCATTGTCTTCAAACAAAGAATTAGACCATGCGGGGCCATTGCCATCTTTGTTGATCGTCCAAGGTGTAGTGGGTTGATATACGGTGTTTCACCACATCCTGCACAAGCTCCCGAAAATTCAAATAGGGGTTCAAGATACTGAGCACCTCTAACCAAGGAGAAGTCGATTTTGGATCGATCATTCCAAGGGATGGCTTCGAAGTAGGCGATGTTTTCTCTCTCGCTTTCGAGAATCGATTGTTTTTCACCCATGTTGATTGCCTTCTTATTGGGGTCTGTAGGACTTATCGCAGGACATACTTCTACGCATAGATTGCAAGAGGTACAATCCTCTACATATAATTGTAAAGTGTACAGAGTCTCCGGAAATCCCTTGGCATTAATAGGCGCGGATTTGAAGTGTTCAGGGGCTACATCCTTATATTTTTTGTTGTATAGTGTAAGCATCTCAATTTGATATTTTCTATAATAGTAATGTGCTCAGTAAGGTTGTCAAAAAAAGCGTTGAGCCGAAACTATTCATCATCCACAATTTATAGTCCGAAAAGGCCTTTATAGAGTATCACTTCGCCACTTATTTCTTAAGTAGCGGTGCTACGTTTCAAAACAAACTGGCATCGACCTACACAA
>JAJRXG010000183.1 GCA_024276375.1 Bacteroidota bacterium
CATTTGCTTTGGGAAGAATAAATCCTCGATACCCCTTCTTACGCGCTTCAATGGCGATCGGCAAGGCACCTTTGATTGGGCGAAGTTGTCCATCAAGTGCTAACTCTCCCATAAACAAGTATTCAGACATACGCTCCGAACCGATTTGTTTGGTAGCACCGAGGACGCCCAATGCAATGGGTAAGTCATAAGCGGAACCTTCTTTGCGGATGTCAGCCGGGGCAAGATTAATAGTTAGCTTGAGGCGCTTCATCTCGTATCCGATATTCTTAATTGCTGCTTCGATACGTTGAAAGCCCTCCTTGACGGCATTGTCAGGAAGCCCCACTAAATGATAAAAACTGCTATTGGGACCTACTACACCACCCGCATTCACTTCAACAGTTATGATCTGAGCTTCAACGCCCTGTACCGCACTGGCATATGTCTTAACTAGCATGTTCTAAAAATATCAAACATCTAAGAATATCCTATATATATTCTAATTTTATTGCTTAGGGGTCACTTCTTTTACTTCATACTTTCTAGAATTCCTACTATATCTTCCTTAGTTGTATCCGGATTAATAAAACAAAATCGCGCAATCCGCTCTGACCCTTGCTTTGTTTTCCATTGAGTTGGTGCAACCAAAGCGTACCCCTTTTTATGATTGTCATAAGTCCATCGGGTATAATCATCAGGATTCCATCCTTTTCTTCTAAAAAGAACACAAGACAAGGCGATAGGACGCACCATTTCAACATGATCCATGGAGTGGATTAATTGTTGAGATATCTCTGCCATTTCCAACCCTTTTTCAACGGCTTGTCGGTATCGATCTGTGCCATGAGTTGCCAGAGAAAACCACAGCGGAAGACCTCGCAATCTCCTTGTTAATTGAATTTGGTATTCCGATGGGTTAAAACCTCGAGATCCTTCATCCTGAAAAATATCCAAGTAAGATCCTTCTTGTGTGTGTGCTGCTTTGGCTAGCTTGGGGTTTCTATATATTACAGCTCCACAATCATAGGGCGAAAAAAACCATTTGTGCGGATCGATGGTGATACTGTCCGATCGCTCTATTCCTACAAACAATGGTTTGGTTTTGGGAGACAATAGAGCTCCTCCTCCATATGCCGCATCAACATGCAACCACAAGCCCTTTTCCTTGCAGACATCTGCAATCCCTTGCAAGTCATCTATGATACCTGCATTGGTTGTGCCGGCAGTAGCTATAACGGCAAATGTACGCTCTTGCTCTTCCGCAGACAATGCATCAAAACATTTTTGCAATTCAGAACCTTTCATGTCTTCCTCACAAAACACCTCCTTTAACTCCACGTCCATGACCCGAGCCATAGCCTCTACCGAAGAATGTGCACCCGTAGAAGTGATCATCAATCCACGCAGGGATTTTCTTTCCTCCTTTATTGATCTCCAGTGATGTCTGGCGGTGACTAAGGCGGAAAGATTGGCTGCCGTTCCACCACTGGTAAATACACCAAAAGCCGACGCAGGCAAACCCGTTATCGACACCAACCAACGCATCGCTTCCATCTCACAAAATATACCTCCCGCTCCTTCCATCCAATAGGATCCATGAATGCTGGAAGCTGCTGTCACTAAGTCAAACATGATGGATGCCCGTGTAGGCGAAGCCGGCACAAAAGCTAAATGCCTAGGATGGTCTATAGGTACTGTCGCCGGCACCAGAACCTCTTTGAACAATTGAAATGCGCGCTCACCCCCGATACCCTTTGGCGTAATCGTTTCACCTACTTCTTCCTTGAGCAAGGATTCCTTTTGAGGGGAACCAATCTTAATATCCGTATGCGTTATGCGGTGAATGACATACTTCATGACATCCATCGTCATCGCAATCAAATCCATATCAATGTTATGCATACATGATTTTTGCTTTTAAAAATTAACTCATTGTCTTTAACCGCTTTTTGAGTGCATATACTTCATCTCGATACTGTGCCGCAGAAATAAAATCAAGTTCTTTCGCAGCTTTTTTCATTTTACTTTCTGTCACCGAAATCATTTTGGCAAGCTGATCCTTAGACATATAGGCAACAATAGGATCTGCGGCGATTGGAATATCTTCTTTTTCAATATATGCCCGTCCTTTCTTTCCTCGAATATCCAATATTGATTTCTGTGCCAATATCTCTTCTTTGGTTTTAGAGATGGTCGTTGGAGTAATATCATACTCTTGATTATATGCCATCTGAACCACTCGACGGCGGTTGGTCTCATCGATGGTGATTTGCATACTTCGAGTGACTTTGTCAGCATAAAATATGACCAATCCATTGACATTTCTCGCCGCTCTTCCTGCTGTCTGTGTAAGGGATCGAGCATTGCGCAGGAATCCTTCCTTATCCGCATCCAGAATCGCGACAAGGGAGACCTCAGGCATGTCAAGACCTTCGCGGAGCAAATTGACCCCTACCAATACGTCAAACCCTCCAAGTCTCAAGTCCCTGATGATTTCTACACGATCCATCGTGTCCACTTCTGAGTGGATATACCGGACTTTAATGTCGAGTTTTTGAAAATATTTGGTGAGTTCTTCTGACATCCGCTTGGTCAATGTAGTTACCAATACCCGTTCGTCAGATGCTATCCTCTTTTGGATCTCTTCGAGTAAATCATCTATCTGGTTGATACTTGGTCGTACTTCTATAGGAGGGTCTAACAATCCTGTAGGGCGCACAATCTGCTCTACGACAACGCCTTCTGTCTTTTCCAATTCATAATCTCCGGGGGTTGCACTCACATAGACCACCTGATTGGTGATCATTTCAAATTCTTCAAAGCTCAGTGGGCGATTGTCAATGGCAGAAGGCAGACGAAATCCAAAATTCACTAAATTTAATTTGCGGGCTCGATCTCCTCCCCACATACCTCTGACTTGAGGAATTGTGACATGACTCTCGTCAATCATCATCAGATAATCCTCGGGAAAATAATCCAAAAGACAAAAAGGCCTTGTTCCGGGCTTTCTTCCATCAAAAAAACGTGAATAGTTTTCCACTCCATTACAATATCCCAACTCTCGCATCATTTCCACATCAAAAGTCACCCGCTCTTTAACCCGTTTTGCTTCGATGATTCGTCCTTCTTGAATAAAGAATTGCTCATGCGCATCCAATTCTTTCTCAATTTGTCGTAAGATATGGTTCAATCTGTCTCTTGGAGCAACGTATAAATTGGCCGGAAAAATGGCCGCCTCTGTAAGCGTAGTATATCGCTTGCCGGATTGTATATCTATTTTTTCGATGGCTTCTATTTCATCACCAAAAAAAATGATGCGAAAACCATACTCCACATATGGCAAATGGATATCAACGGTATCTCCTCGTACCCTGAAGGTTCCTCTCTTAAAATCCAGTTCAGACCTCGAATACAAACTCTCTACCAAGTCATACAATAATCTGTTGCGCGATAGTGCTTGACCTTGTTTAATCCTAATAATTCCTTTCTTCAAATCCTCAGGATTGCCCATGCCATAGATACAAGATACGGATGCCACGATGATTATATCTCTGCGCCCGGACATGAGATTGGAAGTAGCTCTTAAACGCAAACGATCTACTTCTTCATTGATCTGGAGATCCTTCTCGATATAGGTATCGCTGTGTGTGATATACGCCTCCGGTTGATAGTAGTCGTAGTACGATACAAAATACTCGACAGCATTATCGGGAAAAAACTCCGTTAACTCTGCATATAACTGCGCCGTCAACGTCTTGTTATGCGTTAATATAAGGGTTGGACGATTGACCTGAGCAATCACATTGGCCATCGTAAAAGTCTTGCCGGATCCCGTCACTCCAAGCAACACTTGAGCCTTTTCCCCATGGTTTATTCCTGACACAAGTTGATCTATAGCCTGTGGTTGATCTCCTGTCGGGACATATTCTGATGTAAGTTTAAACGGCATTGTAGTGATTCGATCTTTTTACAAGAATTATGATTTAAAGTGAAATCACTTTATGGTGTAAATGAGTCGTATTTTCATTTTAAGGGACTTCAGTTATTGGATAGCACTTTATTTTTTTTAAAACCAACCATAAACGATCTCTATCACAGATCCATGACCCTTTCAACATCAGGATCCAGTTTCTGTTGCTTAGAAAGCAAGCTAATTACAATAAAAATAGTGAGTGATAATATCAATGTAAAAGCTCCTGCATCAATAGCATAAGGCATGCCCCAATGTTGCCATTTGATCGTAAAATGAACGAGAAGGCTAGAGGCGATCGCTACATTGGCTGCCGTAGCTGTAGCGCGCTTCCAGTTGAATCCAAGAGTGACCACAGGTACTACCGCTGCTGCAAATATCCCCCAAGACATCGCTCCAATCATCGCTATCAAATCTCCACTTTTGATGGCAAAAATAGCCGCAAGGATCGTAAGGACTACAGTCGTTATTCGTGCTACTGTCAGTTGCTTCTTGATCTTATAACCAAAAGCCTTAGGTATGTCATGCATAATAGCTGCCGTGCCGATATTGAGAAAAGCTTCTGCCGTGGACATAATAGCGGCAAACAATCCCGCAAAAACAATCCCTGCCAACACCGGATGAGCATAATGCTGTAAAAATTGTGACGCTGCTTGATCAGGAGAGGCGAGTGGCTGATGCATCCCACTGAGAACCAAAGCTCGCATCGCAAGACCAATGCCAATCCACAACAATGCACTAAACACATACCCTGAGATGGTAACCGGCAATATATGTTTGGCATCCCGTAACCGCTTGTTCATCATCATCTTGGTAATGACATGCGGCTGTCCTGCACCTCCTAATCCAAATAGTAATAACCAAGATAGTGATCCAAACATCCCTAGAGTACCCCATGGACCTATCGCTTCATGATCGTCTTGATACACAATCTGATTCATTTCTAACAAGCCATTGTCAAACGTAAAAACTACTGTGACAAATACCAATACTGCGGCAACTATCATGATGCCCCCTTGAACCATGTCTGTATATACGGATGCGATCATACCTCCCGTAACGCTATAAAATACCAAGATGGAACACGCAATAAGCATCGACATCATCAAAGAGACATGACCAAAATAATGACTGGCATTCAAAATATCTGTAAGCACTATAGACATCGCGAGAATCTGAGTCGCGAGGTAACCGATCACTCCGATTATTATCGCAAGCGCCAACCAAACCCGAGTTGCATTGCTGCCATATCGCTTGAAAGCAACATCTGGCAAAGAAACAAAATTGCCGATATCGGCAAAGAGTCGTAATCGCTTGGCCAGCAAACTAAAACTAACATTGAAGCCCATGATAGCCACGACAACCATCCAAAAACTACTCATCCCCATCGAATAGACTAACCCAGGACCACCAACAAAACCAAAACCACTCAAGGTCGTAGAAAATACGGCAAATGCCGTTACCCATGCTCCGAGGCTTTTCCCCGCCATGAAAAAATCCTTGGTCGATTTGGTCTTTTTTAATGCCCACACCCCTACTCCTATACAGAGTAGCATGTAGATAAATATGAATAGTAATATAATCGAGTCTCTATACGCTTCCATCGGCTACAATACTATTCAACTGAATCCTCTTCTATGGAAACCTCCTCATGAAAAGCTGCTATCTCAGCTTCACTAATGATCCAATCATCAAACTTGATGCTGTATGCAGCCGTAATAATAATCGGCGTCAACCATACCCCGACAATCATCCAAGCCGTGGGAAGGGGAAGAAATCCAAGAAATTCACCGCCTCCATCCATGACATATTGCCAATGACTAAATACCATTCCGGAAAAGACAAATACATAGGCACCAAGGCCTATCCATAACCACTTTTTCATAGGCGTGGATTTACCTTTTTTGCGGTTTCCCAAAAACAAAAAAGAACCAAATAATACTATTATAGCAAGTCCAAACAGATATCCTAACCATCGTGTATGTACGGCTTGATCAATATTGGCCGTTGATATATACATACCTGGAAATTGAGGATGTGGCAACCCTGTAGCTTGCGCCATAGGTGACCAAAAGTACGCCAACCCAATAATCACCAATAAAGATATCAGGCTCAACAACATAACATGTATAGACTTCATCTGCCGTAGTTCAGGCGTAAGTTACACAAGAACTTTGAGTCCACTCCGGAATCTGACTATTTTCACAAAACGAATTATTTTGGATGAGATTTGTGCTTTTCGAGATTCAGTGATTCCTGAGTATCAGTTAATTGAGAAAAGCACAAAGGTCGCCTATCTGCCGAACAAACTTTATTCTTTTACAAGACTTTTTGAGAAGATCTCCTGTGACACACTATTTCTGTCATCCACTCCGAACAATGGCTAGTATAAAATTCATCCTCGGCTTATACTTCCACTTATAATTCATAGAGTCCATCTAATGACCTTTCCCCATCAAGAGATCTATTTATAAGTTCTAATATTTTAAAGGCTTCCACATTTCTTTTTTTACTCCTCGCCACCATTGTCAAACTTAGCACCGAGATGTGCTTCATAAATCTATGGAGGCATATAGTCAAATGGGGCATATTTTGTAATATTGAGCTTATGAGACTTTGGCCTCTGATAAATGTATCAGGAGTTTTCATTTTTTTACATTTTAGAAAGCAACTAAGCAACTACTTTGGGAATCCCAAAAACACGCATTTACTTTTTTGATTATTGTTTTTATTAATGTGTCATCAGATTTCTTCATGGACTTTTGTTTTAGTTTATTTTGAAGGTTGCTTCCATATAAAATATTCATCGATATGAAACCACTTGTAATACTGTTATTGTGTTGCGCAAAACTTGTGTGTCAGGGGCAAGAAGCATTTGATATTAAGAACTATCAAGTCAAAATCAACGTCACAGAAACAGGTGTGCTGGAAATCTCTGAAAGCATGGACGTTTTTTTTAGAGAGCGACGACGGGGTATCATCAGAAAGATCCCATACAAGTACACAGCCAAAGGAGAAGCCCGTAATATTCGGATTAGAAATGTTAGCGTCAAGAATAATCGTTTTCAACAATCTAAGCAAAATCAAAATATAGTACTCAAGATAGGTGATCCAAATATATATGTGACTGAAAAACAGAGATACGATATTTCCTATGAGGTTGAAAATGCCATTCTTATCTATGACAATCATGCAGAACTATATTGGAATGTCATCGGTTTTGATTCAGATGTGTTGACGGAACAAGCGAGTTTTTCTATTCGGTTTCCC
Source organism: Bacteroidota bacterium (assembly GCA_024276375.1). GTDB lineage: Bacteria > Bacteroidota > Bacteroidia > Chitinophagales > Saprospiraceae > JAJRXG01. Next base: position 7,223 of record JAJRXG010000183.1, read on the forward strand.
GACAGGTGGCGTGATAGCCTGAGCAACTATATCGCTTTTACGGGCAAGAGGGGATCTAAATCTGCAGATCTCTTTCTTTCTAAAAAAGGGGCACAAATCACAGGAGCTATCACTCAGCCACTACAACCGCGAGAAGGAATCACCTTGGCAGTACAATTGCCCAAGTCATTGATCGGCACAGTCACAGGGAGGGGTGAAGAAGGATCCTTGGTGTCTAAAGTGCTGCCGGTATTACCTGTAGGATTGGCTGGTTTCTTGTTGATGTTCTGGCGCAAATGGCGTAGAAAGGATGACGATCAAGAGATTGTATCGCAACAATATCCTCCCGAGAACTTCTCTCCCGCTGAAGTAGGTACTTTTTATGACTACAAAGCCAATCGCAGAGACATCATCGCGTTATTGCCCTATTGGGGAGAGCTCGGTTGCATCGAGATAGAACGACTCGACTCTGCCCATCGCGATCTCTATTTTAGAAGGCTAGAACCATTGCCCAATGATCGTCCTGATTACGAACACATATTTTATAATGCCTTGTTTGACAATCGCGATGGAGTCCTATTGTCTGATCTTAAACATGCACTTCCTTCTACTATGAGGCGTATAGGAGCTGCCATCAAAAACGATATCGCATCCATGGATCTCTACGATCCCAACGCCCTCAAATGGGTAAAGAAAGGTGGCGTCATCGCAATCGGTGTGGCCAGTATCCTTCTGGGTATTTTCTTTATCATAGCACTCCACACCATGATAGCGGGAATAGGAATGATCATCGTAGGTGTCGCAGCTATGTTTATAGCACTATCTCAACCCAAGTTGAGCAGCAATGGCAGACGCATCCACAATCATCTCAAAGGGCTATATCAATGGCTCAAAGATCCCGATCCACGAGAGATGAATGCATTACTAGAGCAAGACTCTGGTTACTTACATCGCATCTTCCCATATGTGCTCGCCTTCGATCTTGATAAGAGCTGGGAGAGTCGCTGGGAGGGACAAAACTATCAGATGCCTCCATGGTATATTTTGCCATCTTCATACGGTGGCCGACAATCAAGCACTTACGGTCAGTTTGCCAAAGACTTTCAGCCTCACAGTATAGAGCAAGTGTTTTATACCCCAGCTCCACCAGCCCCTTCAAATAGTAGTAGTGGTGGTGGTTTTAGTAGCGGTAGTGCCGGAGGAGGATTTGGTGGAGGAAGCGTAAGTAGCTGGTAACAAGAAGTACATATATGAGACTTCTTTGGCTTATACTGCTGTTATCTTCCTGTCATACTTCCTCCAGCATACTACTGCATAACGGACATGCCCACAATGATTACGAACAAAACCAACCACTATTCAAGGCACTCTCGTTGGGGTATAGAAGTATAGAAGTAGATGTCCATGCTTGGGATCACCAACTGATCGTAACACATGATTCTATAGATATCGCTCATAGTCCAACCTTGCAAGCACTCTATCTCAATCCCCTAGATAGTATCATAAATCTTCAACGAGGCAAGGGATTTCCTTCCATTGATATACCTCTGGTCTTAATGATCGATCTCAAAACCAACAAAGAACGGGCCTTATACAATCTTGTTAAGATACTCCAGCCGTATAACTCCTTGTTAACAAAATACCGAGATGGCGCTATTCATACAGGAGCTATACAAATCTTGCTTTCCGGTGATCCACCATTAGCTACTCTCCAAAAAATCAACAGTCCATACCTATTTATCGATGGAAGATTTGGTGTGTCGTATCCCGACAGGCTACAACCGATGGTGACCAGAATAAGTGCGCACTATGACAAGATCTACGAATCCTTCAATGGTGCAAGCCGCAAACAGAAATTGAAACAGGCCATTCAACTGGCACACCACCAAGGCAGAAAAGTACGCTTCTGGGCCACTTCAGATCTCCCTGAAGTGTGGCAAGAACTGATAGCACTAGGTGTAGATTGGATCGGCGTAGATCACTTAGAGCGTTATGTCGATTGGGTGAAAGGGAACGAAGAGAAAGGCGCAATACCTTGATTCGTTGGATAGACATATACTGAACCAATTATAGTATAATCAGATGATAAGGAGGCTCAATCACCCTCGTGGCATAATCCCATACTTATGTGTGGGAAAAAGAATGCTATTTCGTTGCACATTGCCATAATGTGAGAACTATAGTCCTTATAAATATTATTCATCCATCCTTCCCCACACAGTCATTGCTCCCCCAGTAGCAATGTTGACTAATGTCGTTTTAGATCCTACTGGACAATTTGTCTGTTCTTGCTTTACATAGCTTCCGACACAACAATTATAATACATAGTACTGGCATAATCCCACACTTATGTGCGGGAAAAAGAATGTTATTTCGTTGCACATTGTCATTTTGATATGGTTTTGAATATATTTAGGAAGTCAATCAAGGAGGATATATAATGAGGCAACCACTCTTTACCAAGCGATGGATTGATACGCCATACTATATTCCTATAGTAATATGGAGAAATATATTGCAAAGAATACACCTTCGCAAGGCATTAACATGGCTTCTTTTTCTATATGGGTTACAGTGTAATGCCCTATCATATGCCAATATTGATTCTTTGTTTGCTCTTGCCTATGCCCATTCTCAGGATAGCACATTAGTGATGAAGATCAATGACGAGATACGGCTAAAATTCTACAAAACCCCCAAAGAATCACTCCAATACGCTATCAGACTCGACAGTATAGCCAATAAGCAAAATACATCTGAATATGCAGAGATAAATAGTACACTTGGACTCGCTTACTATGTCAATGAAGATTATGAAAATGCGATATCCCATCTGCTGTTATCCTTGCGTTTATTTGAAAAAGAGGGTAATCGTCTCAAAATAGCTGAAGTACTTAATAGCCTCGCATCCGTGTATCAAGTGAGACAAGAGGTGGAGACTTCGGTTCACTATTTTAAAAAATCCTTAGCGCTATTTGAGAATTTACGTGACAGTAATTGGATCGCCAGTGTGAACGCTAATCTCGGCGCTCACCTGATGGAGTACAATAGATTGACGGAAGCCGAACCCTATTTTGAGAGAGCTATGGAGCTGTTTAGTATGATGGGAAACAAAGTGTACTTGGGATATACTCAATTAAATCTTGGGAGTCTCAAGGTAAATCAAGGCAAGTATTGGGAAGCAATCCAATTATTTGAATCAAGTATTGCATATATATCTTATGAAGCCAACCCCTTGATACATGCCGTGGCCAGAACTGGGATCGGACAATCATATATGGAGTTAAATGATATGACAAATTCTGAGTTATATCTACTACAAGGTTATGCGATCTCCCAGGAAATAGATCATATGGAGCAATTGAAGTCATCGACTGAGTTATTGTCACAATACTATGAGAAAACAAAAGATTATAGAAAGGCCTATATACATCTAAAAGAGTGGAGTGCTCTTCAAGATTCATTTCTTACAGCGGCACAGGATCAACGTCTTGTCAATGCCCTCAAAAAGTACGAAGTAGAAAAAAAAGAACAAGAGATTACCTTACTATCAGTAGCCAACGAAAACAAAGATCTCAGGATACAAAGATCTCGTAGGAATCTCCTCTTGTCGCTGCTGTCTCTCCTCGGGATAAGTGTCTTCTCCTTCCAAATATACAGAAGTCGAAAAAAAACGCGCAGCTTCAACCGGCAATTGCAAAATCAAAAAGAAATAATTACAAAATCCCTAGTGGAAAAAGACATCTTACTCCGAGAGATCCATCATAGAGTCAAAAACAACCTTCAGATTATAACTTCCCTCCTTGGTATTCAATCTCGCAAAGTAAGAGACAAAGCCGCTTATGATGCGCTTCAAGAAGGGCGAACCAGAGTACATTCTATGTTATTATTACATCAAGAACTGTATAAGAAAGAAAGTCTTACTTCACTGAACATACAGC